>JACMMY010000238.1 GCA_014378805.1 Moraxellaceae bacterium | reverse complement strand
ATACTCAGCTTTAAGACTTTTGGTCGCATCGTCATCATCAGGTTGAATCGTGATGTTATTTTCTAATACGGTAGATAGTGCGTAAGTATCTATCTTAAACGTCCCAAGATTTTTGGAAGTTGCTCTTTTCTTTTCTGAATCATAACCAGAATAAACAAGAACTTGGATTTGATTTTTCTTGTTAACGAAATACATTTTTAGATCGCTCTAAACATTAAAAAATAATTAATAAAATAATAAAAGTGCAAAAAAATAGGTTTTACACGATGATCAATTGGTATTCTATCGTAATTTTTAGGATTGATATATGTCTGTCATCTCAATTATTGTGTATTTTTATGTTAATTTAAATTTAGTTGTATGACTATCTGTCATTTATTTGGTTGATAGTTTTTTGATTTATAACCTGTGTTGTTCTTATTAACCGATTTAACACACATTATTGTTTGAAATATGGCACATTGACCATCAGATATTGTATGGGTGTTTAATAAGGGGAAGCTGATGTCAATCGTGAATAAAACCGATCAAGAGTGGCGCCAAGAACTGACAGCTGATGAGTTTCGAATTCTTCGTCAAAAAGGCACTGAACCCGCATTTTCTGGAGTTTATTGGGATGCCAAGACTGAAGGTGTTTATCGCTGTAAAGGCTGTAATACTGAGTTATTTCGATCGGATGATAAGTTTGATTCGGGTTGTGGTTGGCCGAGTTTCACAAAGCCCTTAGAGGCTGAAAATATTGATGAACATCGTGATTTAACGCATGGGATGATTCGTACCGAAGTGACTTGCCATCACTGTGGGTCGCATTTAGGTCATGTGTTTAATGATGGACCTGGTGCAGCGGGTGGTTTACGTTACTGCATTAATTCGGCATGCCTGAATCTTGAGGAAAAATGATTGCCAATTTAGTAATGCGCTCAATGATTTAATGTTCAAAAAATAATGAATATCAAGTCAATAGTTGGGGATTGCGGATTAGATAAACTAGGTCTAATCTTGGTTCGACATTCAAGTTTAATAGCTAAATGACTTAAAATTCATATTTTTGAATGAGTATTTAATTTTAAAGGAAAATTTACATGACAAGTATTTATGATTTCAGCGCAGAAAAGCTGGAAGGTGGCGATCAAAGTTTTGCGGATTATCGTGGCAAAGTTCTTTTGATTGTGAACACAGCCAGTAAATGTGGTTTTACCCCACAATTTGAAGGTTTGGAGCATGTGTATAAAGAATATGAGAGCCAAGGTTTAGTTGTTCTTGGTTTTCCATGTAATCAATTTGCGTCACAAGATCCGGGAGCAAATAGCGAAATTGGCGAGTTCTGCCAACGCAATTACGGCGTTAGCTTCCCAATGTTTGCAAAGATTGATGTCAATGGCAATGAAGCGCATCCACTGTATAAATTCCTGACCAAAGAAGCGAAGGGGATTCTGGGTAGCGAAGCGGTAAAATGGAACTTCACCAAGTTCTTGGTCGGTAAAGATGGCAATGTCATTGACCGTTATGCACCAACGACTAAACCTGAATCAATTGTTGGCGATATAAAAAAGGCATTGAATGCTTAATTAATTAGATGGGTTAAACCAGTCTGAACTTGAAAGTACCCACGATAATGTGGGTTTTTTTTGTACGGATAATGAGCTTAAGCATGCGGTTCTGCATGAATTAAGGTGTTAAATCTGCTATTCTTGGGGCTAAATTTTTTAACACTTCGTTTTATTGACGTTATCCGTTCGACACATTTCCCGACTTAATTTAGATTATCAAGAGATACACCATGACGCAGCAAGGGCAATTTCCAGCAAACTCTGAAAAATCAGTAACTACAGAGCCGCAAGTATCCGTTAATGAAATGATTGCCCAACGTCATGCCAAGCTTAAATCTATCCAAGAAAAGACCGCGCTAACAGGCGGCAATGCCTTTCCAAACACCTTCCGTCGTCATCATTACGCGCAAGATCTGCATGATACTTATAAAGATGTGAGCCAAGAGCAGCTTGTCGAAGGCGATAAAGTGGTTGTGCAAATCGCTGGCCGTGTGATGTTGAAACGTGTGATGGGTAAGGCAAGTTTTCTCACGATTCAAGACATGAGCGGTCGTATTCAGATTTATGTGTCGAAGAATGACATTGATGAAGTCACCTATGATGATTTCAAAACTTGGGATTTGGGTGATATCGTTGGTATTGAAGGCTATGTGTTCCGCACCAAAATGGGTGAGTTGTCTGTCCATGCAACTAGCGTTGAGTTGCTGACCAAATCGTTGCGTCCTTTGCCTGATAAATTCCATGGTTTAAGCGATACCGAAGCGAAGTATCGTGCGCGTCACTTGGATCTCATCACCAATGAAGATACTCGAAATACGTTCAAAATCCGTGCGCAAGTGATTTCAGGCATTCGTCAGTTCTTATTGAACGAACGCTATATGGAAGTTGAAACACCGATGATGCATATCATTCCGGGTGGAGCAGCTGCGCGTCCTTTTGCAACGCATCATAATGCGCTGGATATGGAATTGTACTTGCGTATTGCGCCTGAACTGTACTTGAAGCGTTTGGTGGTTGGTGGTTTTGAACGTGTGTTCGAAATCAACCGTAACTTCCGTAATGAAGGCGTTTCAACCCGTCATAATCCTGAATTCACGATGATTGAGTTTTATCAAGCGTATGCGGATTATAAAGATTTGATGAAACTTACAGAAGATATGTTAGAGCATTTGGCCTTGCAAATCTTGGGTTCAACTGATGTGCCTTATCAAGGCGAGTCGTTCAGTTTCAAAGGTCCATACAAGAAAATTTCGATGGCCGATGCGATTCTGGAACACAATCCAGAAATCAACGCTGAACAAGTTCAAGATCGCGCGTTCCTTACGAACTTCGTTCAAACCGTATTGAAAGAAAAAGTGAAAGATGGCTTTGGTTTGGGTAAATTACAAACCATCGTGTTTGAAGAAACTGTTGAAACCAAACTGCGCCAACCGACATTTATTACTGAATATCCGGCAGAAACCTCACCATTGGCGCGTCGTAATGACCACAATGCACATATCACAGATCGCTTCGAGTTTTTCATCGGTGGTCGTGAATTGGCGAATGGTTTTAGCGAGTTGAATGATCCAATTGATCAAGCTGAACGTTTCCGTCAGCAAGTTGCAGAAAAAGATGCGGGCGATGATGAGGCGATGCATTACGACGCGGACTTCGTTGAAGCGCTTGAATATGGTTTGCCACCGACAGCGGGCCAAGGTATTGGTATTGACCGTCTGGTGATGTTATTTGCTGATGCTGCAAGTATTCGTGATGTGATTCTGTTCCCGCACATGAGACGTAAAGAAGGTTAATTCTCAATGACGCTTGCTGTCTTATCTGATCTTAACCAGATTACAGAAACGCTTTTTCAGATTCCCGCAGGCGAGCGTCGCTGGTTGGGAAATCTGAAAGGTGCGTTGCCGTCACTAGTTCTGGCAGAACTAGTGAAACGATCAGAGCATCTGATCGTCATGGTCGCAAAAGACAGCGCTCAGTTGAGTCTCATTGATGAAGAGTTACGTTTTTTTGGTGTGACACCGCATGTGTTTCCTGATTGGGAAACTTTGCCATATGATCGTTTATCGGTTCATCAAAGTATTATTTCTGAACGTCTTTCATTACTGTCTAATATTCCAAAACAAGGCATCGTCTTAGTAGCCGCAACGACGCTTGCACAGCGCATTGCGCCGCCAAAATGGTTGCTAGGTCAGTATTTTGATATCAGTAAAGGTCAGAAACTTAATTTTGAAGCACAGCGTCAACGTCTAAGTCGCGCAGGTTATCGCGCCGTCGAAACAGTCTTTGAGCCAGGTGAATATGCGCTGCGTGGCAGTCTCATGGATATTTTTCCGATGGGGCAAGAGCAACCGATTCGCATTGAATTATTCGATGATGAAGTCGAATCCCTTCGTTTCTTTGATCCTGAATCGCAGCGCACTACGACACATATTGAAAACTTCCGTTTACTCCCTGCACAAGAGTTCCCATTGATTGATGGTCGCGGCATGTTCCGTGAGCGTTTTGGTGATCTGTTTCCTGATGCAAGTCCGAAGCGAATTTCATTTTACCAAGATGTGATTAACGGCATTTTCGCCCAAGGTTTGGAATATTACCAACCGTTGTTTTTTGCCCGTGATGAATACATCGAAGGTGGAACGGTGTTTGATTATTTGCCTGAATCGACCTTAATCGTAACGGACCTAGAAGTTGATCCTGTGTTGGATCATTTCTGGGTTGATATTAATCAGCGTTATGAAGATCGTCGTCATAATATCGAATTGCCTATATTGCCGCCAAATGAATTGTTCCTGACAGTGAATGAGCTGTTTGGACGTCTCAAATCATTTGGACGATTGGTGCTTTCCGAGCAAGAGTTTGGGCAGCGTCAAGGGACTTATAATGCCGATGCGTATGTGCCGCCATTATTGCCAATCGATCATAAAAGTCCGCAGCCACTGCATGCACTCTCAAATTTCGTAAATACCTTTAAAGGTCGAATTTTACTGATTGCTGAAAGTGCGGGACGGCGTGAAACTTTAAAAGAACTACTTTCACCAGCGCTAGGAAAAATTCCTGTAGTTGATAGTCTGGCTGATTTTCTTGCCAGTGATTTACCTATTGCATTGGGTACTGCTGCACTTGAGCGTGGTTTACTCCTTGATAATAAACTCGCGATTATTGTCGAAAATCAACTCTTTGGTCAGCGTGTTATTCAGCGTCGCCGTCGTAAAGTTTCTGAAGTTTCAGAAGAGTTTTTGGTTCGCAGTTTATCGGAGCTTTCAATCGGCGCGCCTGTGGTGCATATCGATCATGGTGTAGGGCGTTACGGTGGGTTAGTTACCTTAGAAATTGATAAACAAACGCATGAGTTTGTGCAACTCGATTACGCTGAAAATGCCAAAGTCTATGTGCCTGTTGCAAATCTCCAGCTGATCAGTCGCTATAGCGGCGGTGATCCAGATCATGCGCCGCTGCATAAACTCGGCACTGATACGTGGAATAAAGCCAAGCGTAAAGCATTAGAAAAAATTCATGATGTCGCAGCGGAACTCTTGCATATTCAAGCCCGTCGTCAAGCGCGCGAAGGCAATGCCTTTGTGGTTGATGAACATGCGTATGATCTGTTCTCAAGTCAGTTTTCTTTTGAGGAAACGCCAGATCAAGCCAACGCAATCGTGGCAACGATCCATGATATGAAACAAACTAAGCCGATGGATCGGTTGGTTTGCGGTGATGTGGGGTTTGGGAAAACAGAAGTCGCGATGCGCGCTGCATTCGTCGCGGTTCATGGTGGCAAACAAGTTGCAGTGCTTGTACCGACAACGCTTTTAGCGCAACAACATCATGAAAATTT
>JACMMY010000237.1 GCA_014378805.1 Moraxellaceae bacterium | reverse complement strand
GATAAGTTAAGTCAGTTAAACCAGTATGGAGTGGTTGAGAATAAACGGCTACATGAGTTGCTTTCGTGGGGGAGTCGAGCGCAACTTATTGTTTTAAAAGACTAGAAAAAATATAAAAATGCTAGATTAATCGCTTTTGATTTTGTGAAATATATTACATATCAATAATATAAGTCGATAATGAGATCATTTGAATAAGGTGGCTTTTTTGTTGCTGATTTTATGCAAAAACGACTGTAAAACATCCTTCAAAGGCTAAATTAAGTTAGAATCACTCACCAGATTTTTGATGATAAACCTCACTTTTTGCAGGTACTTTGCTGCGAAAGTTGAAAAACGATTTTGATCAGAATGTTTTGACGAGAAAAGATATGTCGCTAGATTCCACCGCACCTGATGCATTGTCATTGGATGAGCTAACACCAAGCGCGTTGGCAGCCATTGCCGCTGCAAATGATCTTGCAAGCCTTGAGCAAGTACGCGTCCAGTTTACGGGCAAAAAAAGCCAATTGGCGGAAGTGTCTAAAGGCTTAGGTAAGCTCGATGCGGATGCGCGCAAGGCGCAAGGCGCAGTGCTCCACGCGATTCGTGAAGCAATCAATGAAGCGTTGAATCAACGCCAAGCGATTCTGCAAAAAGCGGCGCTCGATGCGAAGCTTGCAAGCGAAACGATTGATATTACGCAAGATGGTCGTGGTCAGCAGGCGGGCAGTATTCATCCTGTGACTCAAGTCATGGAGCGCATGAGCCAATTCTTCGTTCGTGCAGGCTTTACGGTTGAATCAGGTGCAGAAGTCGAAGACGATTATCATAATTTTGAAGCGCTGAATATTCCAAGTCATCATCCTGCGCGCGCGATGCATGACACGTTTTATTTTGATGCGCATCATTTGTTGCGTACGCATACCAGCTCGGTTCAAATTCGCACGATGGAAGCGCAGAAGCCACCGATTCGGATTATTTGTCCAGGTCGCGTGTATCGCTGTGACTCTGACCAAACTCATTCGCCAATGTTCCATCAGATCGAAGGTTTGGTGGTTACCGAAGAAACCAATTTTGCTGAGCTGAAAGGCCTGATCGTGCAATTCCTCAATGTGTTCTTTGAGCGTGAATTGACGATTCGTTTCCGTCCGTCTTATTTTCCGTTCACTGAACCGAGTGCGGAAGTGGATATCATGAGTGAAAGCGGTCGCTGGCTTGAGGTGCTGGGCTGCGGTATGGTGCATCCGAACGTGCTGAAAAGCTGTGGTATAGACCCTGATAAATACACAGGTTTTGCGTTTGGGATGGGCATTGAGCGCTTTGCGATGTTGCGTTATGAGGTGAATGATTTGCGCATGTTCTATCAAAACGACGTGCGTTTCTTGCGTCAATTTTCTGCGCCTGAATCGACTCAAACACAGACATTTGCGACAACTCCGGAGGCGCAATCATGAAAATTAATGAAAGTTGGTTGCGTAGCTGGGTCAATCCACCGCTCGATAGCGAAGCGCTAGCCCATCAGTTGACGATGGCTGGACTTGAAGTTGATAGCAACGATCCGATTGCACCGCCATTTAACGGCGTAGTGGTTGGTGAAGTCTTAACGGTTGTACAACATCCTGATGCAGATCGCTTGCGCGTGACGACAGTGAATGTTGGCAACGCCAATAATGGCGAGCCACTGCAAATTGTTTGCGGTGCGCCGAATGTCGCTGTAGGTCTGAAAGTACCTGTTGCGATGATTGGTGCAGTATTACCGAAAGATTTTAAAATCAAACCAAGCAAGCTGCGTGGTGTAGATTCACAAGGCATGTTGTGCGGCGCGACCGAAATTGGTTTGGATGACGGCGTGGATGGCTTGATGCTGTTGCCTGCTGATGCGCCGATTGGCAGTGATATTCGTGAATACTTGCGACTCGATGACCGTATCCTTGAGTTGGGCATTACCCCAAATCGTGGTGACTGTTTGAGTATCCGAGGTTTGGCGCGTGAATTAGCCGTGATGAACAGCTTGGCGGTCAATGAACCTGCGATTGCAATTGCACCTGTCAGTTCTGATCGTACTTTGGCTGTTCATATTGCCGATGCGGTACAACAAAACGGTTGTCCACGTTATGCAGGACGCGTGATCACGGGCATTAATCCACAAGCGAAGACACCGAAGTGGATGTCTGATGCCTTGGAACGTTCAGGGACACGTATTCATAGTTTATTGGTAGACATTACCAACTATGTCCTGCTTGAATTGGGTCAACCGCTGCATGCATTTGACTTGGCGAAGCTACAAGGCGAGATCACAGTCCGTGTGTCGCAAGCAGGTGAAAAGCTGACATTGCTCAACGATCAAGAAGTGACGTTGGATGATGACACCTTGTTAATCGCCGATGATTCGGGTGCGATTGCGATGGCGGGCGTGATGGGGGGTCTATCGACCAGCGTCACTGATGACACGACGGATATTTTCCTTGAAAGTGCGTTCTTTGAGCCGCTGGCGCTGGCAGGTCGTGCGCGTCGCTATGGACTGCATACCGATGCGTCACATCGCTTTGAACGCGGCGTCGACTTCATGTTGCCCATTTCTGCACTAGAACGTGCGACGATGTTGATTTTGCAATTGGCGGACGGTCAAGCTGGCCCAGTGACGGTGGTTGAGCAGCTTGCGGCATTGCCGAAACGCGCACCGATTCACTTTACTTTGGCGCAAGTTCGTCGTTTACTCGGCTTTGATGTCACTGCGGATTTTGTATTGAATACCCTCTTGAGTTTGGGTGTGCAAATGAGGGGTAATGAAAATGGCTGGTATGCCATACCGCCAACGCATCGTTTTGATATGAGTATTGCGCCAGATTTGAGCGAAGAAGTTGCGCGGATTTATGGCTATGACAATATCCCCATTAAATCACCGCTACAGCCGATGACATTTATCCCGACTGAAGATCGTTTAAGCATTCAGCAGTTGCGTCAATCGCTGGTGACTTTGGGCTATCAAGAGGCGGTGAGCTTTAGTTTTGTCGATGAAAAACTGGAACGTGCTTTAAATCCAGACGTCAATCCACTTCGCCTTGCCAATCCAATGTCGAGCGAGTTGAGTGTGATGCGCACAACACTACTTTCTAGCTTGATTCCATGCGTTCAATACAATCTCAATCGTCAACAAAATCGTGTACGCTTTTTTGAAACGGGATTACGTTTTATTCCTAATGAAAAACAAGAGATTAGTGAGCTGAAGCAGATTCCAACCTTGGCGTTGATTGCAACAGGCGGACGTGTACCTGAGCAATGGGCAGAAGCAAAACCGCAGATGGATTTCTATGATTTTAAAGCAGATGTCGCACAACTCTTGCTTTCTGCGCGAATTGCGGTTAATTTCGATAAATCGACGCGGCCTTGGTTACATCCTGGACAAAGTGCGGAGATTATGCGACAGGGAATAAGCATTGGCTATCTAGGGCGATTACATCCATCCTTAGAGAGCGCATTGGATTTAGGTGTTACTTGGGTGGCGGAGTTAGATTCATTAACATTGACCGAACCACAGCAATCTAAGTTTACAGAATTGTCACGTTTTCCATCGGTTAGGCGTGATATTGCTGTTTTAATTAGTGCTAGTATTGAAGTCAGTAAGATTCAATCTACCATTGCATCTGTCGCTGGGGATTCATTAACGCAATCGTGGTTGTTTGATGAATATACGGGTCAAGGTGTAGAGGTTGGAAAACGTTCTCTTGCGTTTGCTTTATTGTGGCAACACCCAGAGCGCACTCTAGAAGATACGGAAATTAAAGACGGAATGCAGCGTGTGGTTGAGGCGCTGTCTCATACCTACGCAGCAACTTTGAGGGCATCATGACTGCACTGACTAAAGCCGAAATGGCGGATAATTTAAGCGAAAAAACAGGCATTAATCGACGCGAAGCAAAACAATTGGTTGAATTGTTCTTTGCTGAAATCTCTAATGCACTGATCGCAGGAGAAGTGGTGAAGTTATCAGGTTTTGGTAACTTTGAACTGCGCAATAAGCGCCAGCGTCCGGGTCGTAACCCTAAGACTGGTGAAGAAATTCCAATTTCTGCTCGTCGCGTTGTCACATTTCGCGCAGGTCAGAAGTTCCGTCGCCGTGTTGGCGAAGGTGCGGATGAATAAAGCGGATTGCTAATCCTTGATTATAGATAACGGGGCCTTTGAACGTGAATGTTTAAAGACTGCGTATCCCTAAAAAGATCTTCGAATCATATCGTTCGAAGATCTTTTTTTATGCGCCAGGGTGAATGTCCATTAATCAGTCGTAAAAAGTTCAGTTTTTGCATTTTTTGAGTGCAAACTTAAAGTGCCGTTAATTTCTCCGTATCCGAGAGAGGGTTTATATAAGAATAATCTTGGCGTGCAGATCAAAAGCGGGTTCATTACAGCCTTCCTCTATCAAGATAAGCACCAAAACGTTAAAACGCCTAGGAAGTCTGACAAATATTAATCCGTTTATATAATAAACACTGACTTAAATGTCTAAAAATAATATAAATCGCGTGGTCGTTATTTGAACTTAGGTTCGATTCTTGCATCAGCTTTTAATCATAGAAAGAAAGTCATCTCAAATGCCAGTGGATGGTCATCATTGATCTATTTGGCGGCATAAATACAAACGACTTTAAATTGAATGGATGTTCACAGGGCATCGCTACGTTTAAGTGGCGTTGTGATCGTGAGGTTGGTTGAATGGGGTTTGGCGTAGGTAATGGAGGGCGTAATGAGAGATGCACCTAAAATTTTACTGGTTGATCATGATCTGAGTGTTTTGAATGCGCTGAAAGCCTTGTTGAAATCACACTATCAAGTGGTGACGACAGAGGATTGTTTTGAGGCGTTGAAAATCTTACGTCGTGAAAAGATTAACGTCATTGTTGCGGATGAGCGTATGCCAATTATTTCGGGAACCGAAATATTGCGGCATGCGCGCTATATCATGCCCTTTACCACACGAGTTTTATTAACCGATTCCGATTGCACCTTGATCGACCCGAACAATAGAAGCGAGATCTTTAGTTGTATTCAGCGCCCGTGGAACTACGCGAGTCTCTATGAAACTATGATCCGAGCGGTTGAGCAGTCTAAACGTGTTGAGAGCACATCAGTCATACCCGCAGTGAAAAGAATCCCAGTTTTGGTCGATCAAGTGATTGAGCCAGTCGTAAGTAGTCTTGAACCAGAACGCCTAATTTGCCTTGTACTAGATCATGAGGGATACATTTATCAGATGGTGAAGGGAATCTTGGAGCCGTCCCATGAGGTGTTATGGGGGCAGAGCGTGACGGAGGCATTGTCCATTCTCAGTTGCCAGTCTGTAGCTATTTTCGTCACGGAACTCAGTCAAGGAGATCAAGAGATTCGAGGCCTGTTTAATACGGTGAAACAGAGTCATACCGACATGCTGACGCTGGTGTTGTCTGACCTGCACGATGTTTCTTTATTATCTGAATTAACGGTGCTTAGGCAAATTTTCCGATCACTCCCAAAACCAGCACGCAGAGGAATCTTGGAAAAAAATCTTCAATCTGCGATTACTTGTTACCAAACCAGCCATCCGTCTGCTCAGGTGATAGCAACGGCTACAGCTAAAAGGCTAGATATTCGGTCAGAAGTGAATAGTCGAGTAGTGAGTAACTCTCAGGTGTTGCTCGCCCGTGTTGGCGTGGGGCGTGCTGTAGATCGTCGTCATCACTTAAGCATCAAGGGTATCAATCCTTAATTTTAGCGAATTTATTTTTTGACTGATTTTTGTAATGAATTGATTTCAATCATACCGCGGTCATGTTGGACATCTATCGTTGAGACTTAGTTAAAAGGGAATACAAGATGCAAAATATTTCTGAAGTATTACAGCTTGAGCACAATCACAGTGTGATACGTTCATTGAAACGCTGGTTACGGTCGCATTATCGTGCAATTTTGAAGACGGTTTTATGGAGTTTGGTGGGGTTGGTTGTTTTGGTCGGATTCAGTAGTGCGGTCTGGTTAGCAACATGGCACGGAGATATTCAGCTTAAAATCGGTAGATTTTATGAAAATGGTTCGCAACTGACTCCACAAAACTATACTAAAGCATTTGCTTGGTATAGTCAGTCTGCAGCTAAAGGTGATGTCAGTGCGCAACTCAAATTGGCTGAGATGTATTCAAAAGGCAAAGGGACTCACCAAGATCTTAATGCGGCCGTGGCGCAGTATCGCACATTGGCGGACCAAGGAAATTCAGTCGCACAATATCAGCTTGGTATGTTGTCTTTATCTGGGCAAGGCGTCATCCAGAATTTTGAATCGGGTCTGCAATGGTTAGAAAAATCAGCCAATAAGGGTAATGCAGAGGCGGCATATAAACTGGGTACTCTTTACGGCAAAGGTTTTGGTGCGGATGCTGATGAACAAAATATCTTGAGTGATACTGGCGCGGTTTATAGCAGTGTGAAAGAAGGCGTTTCGCAAAATTATTCACAATCGGCGCACTGGTATTTAAAGGCAGCAACGCTTGGTCATGCAGAAGCTCAATCTGCGCTGGGGATGTTGTATTTTGAAGGGAAGGGCGTGAAGAGTAATGATTTCGCGGCATATATCTTAGAAGCGATTGCCACAGTCAGAGGCTCAGTGAAAGCCCCGATATTTCGCAGTCAAGTGGTCGCAAAACTGACCCAAAATCAAATCATGGCAGCACAACCTTTGATCGATAACTGGGCTGTCGGTCATCCCATCATATTTACCAAATAACAAAATTGGACTCACCCTCTTTGATCAAAAGACCTCCGAGTGCTGTATTCGAAGGTCTTTTTTACGTCTTTATTAAATGTGATTAGAAGATGGATGTGTTTCGATAATCTGCTTTAGGCGATTTAAGCCTTTCTCGAAATCTTTACCAATCGTCCGATCTATATTTAAAAATATTCCCATGAGTTTAGAAATATATGGGCTGGGTCCATGCATAGACCACGTGAGTTCAGTGTATTGTCCTTCAGGGATGAGCCTAAACTCAGCAATGTTGTGTGCCTTAAATGGTTTAATGAAATCCAATTGAATGAAAATCTCCGAGGAGATACGTGATTCGGTTATTTCCATCCGCCCTGCGCCGCTTTTTCCTTTACCCTCCCAGTCATAAATTGTCCCGATACCTTGCGGTGTGCCACTGTAGATTCTTTGCATGGTGGGATCGATTTTTTCCCAAGGTGACCATGCTTGCCATTGATGGAAATCATTAATGAAATAAAATATTTTATCTGGGGGAGCTTGGATGAGGATTGAACGTTCGATCCGAAAGGCATTGGGTCGGGTCACTGCAAAGGCAAGAATAGCAATAACCGATATTGGTAATAGCATAAAAATCGTCATGTCGATTATCTCTATTAATGAAGTGCATCCGATTGACTCGAGATTAGGCTTTTTTTTGAGTCGAATCAATCATAAAGATAAGGTGCTCTCTTTCAAATCTCAATTTTAGTGTTCTTGGGTGGATTCCTTCTGACTACTGCCTCATCTCCACGTTTTGTCCAAGCAGTTGCTTGTGCAAAATCCTGAAGAATTTCATTTGCTACTTGGTAATAGGATATTTTGATCCTTTTACCATCGCGCCGATATTCAACAGGCGCTCGCTTTAATGAAACACAGGAATGCTTTGAGCGTGCATTTTAAGAAAAAGCATTTTATTCATGAGAATACCGAATATGAGAGCTTGGTGGTACATGTCTAAACCACCAAACATGCGCCGATTCCGAATACTGACAAATTCGGTAAATACCTCATGTTAAAAAGAAACATATTCGGCAAAGATGTCAGCGCTTCTTTGTTGAGTGGGCATAAAAAAGCTCTCTATGATAGAGAGCTTTTTTGAGTACTATTTTTTGACTCGAGGTCTTCTGACGTTTTTCTTAGCGAGCCCCGCTATTGCGGACTGGACTTCTTCCTCAGAAACGTTGGTCATGTGTTGTAAGGCATTGAGTGTATCAGCGTTCAAAACCAAACGCGCGTCTTGTGCCATATTGATCAAACGATAGTCGAAATGAATTAAACCATCCAGAATGGTGATGTATTTCAGTTTCCCTAAAGCGGCTACAAAGCTACGGAATAACGCTTTGTCAAAGAACTCTGGTGAATTAAATTCATACAGCACCCCTAAACGTTGACCCAGTAAATGACTTAAATCTTCTACTTGTTTAGACGTAATTCGACCTGAGCCTTGCTGCACAAGCAACGTTACAGTCATAAAATAACGTTCAAGGCTTTGCTGGACTGGTGCCGCAAGAACAGACAACTGGTTGTAGCTCTCGCTGTTTGGTTGCGGGCTGTAGAGGGTATTTGAGCCGTCATCCAATACTAGTTCAGCATCAATTAGTGCTTTAAGTTGTTGATCAACCAAATTTTC
>JACMMY010000019.1 GCA_014378805.1 Moraxellaceae bacterium | reverse complement strand
AATTTTAGAATTTAAAAAGGGAGCATATCATGGGTATTGGTTCATTTATTCGTAAGCAGTTTATTGACGTTATTGAGTGGGATCAGCAGGACGATGGCGTTCTGATGTGGCGCTATCCGATGCAGGATAACGAAATTCAAAATGGTGCCAAGCTCACGGTGCGTGATAGCCAAATCGCTGTGTTTGTGAATGAAGGTCAAGTTGCCGATGTGTTCTCACCGGGTTTGCATACGCTGACCACGCAGACTTTGCCAGTGCTCACCAACTTAAAAAACTGGGATAAGTTGTTTGCTTCCCCTTTTAAATCAGATATCTTTTTCTTTAGCACGCGTTTGCAATTAGGTTGCAAATGGGGCACAGCCCAACCGATTACTCTGCGTGATAAAGATTTCGATATGGTACGGCTGCGTGCCTTCGGGATGTATTCCTATCAGATTGAAGATGCCAAAGCATTTTATCAAGAAATCACAGGTGCGAATCCAAGCTATAGCAATCAGCAAGTCGAGCCGCAACTGCGTAATTTAATTGTTTCGAATATCAGCAGTGGTATCGCTTCAAGTGGCATTCCCTTCCTTGATTTGGCCGCAAATCAAGGTGTCATGGGCGAGCAACTGAAACAGACAATGACCCCGCTGTTTGCACGTTATGGTTTAAAATTAGATGCATTTGTTGTTGAAAACATCTCATTGCCAGAAGATCTGCAAAAAGCGATTGATACTCGTATTTCAATGGGCATGATGGGTGATTTGAATAAATTCACGCAATATCAAGTCGCTGCCTCAATTCCGCTAGCGGCACAAAATGAAGGCGGTCTTGCAGGCATTGGCGCAGGTATGGCGGCTGGTTTTGGCATGGGTCAAATCATGACCGGGGCAATCCAAAATGCAACGCAAGCGAATCAGACCCCACAGGTTGTTCCCACGCCTGTACAAGCGACGCCAGCTGCCGCACCACCAGTTGATTTGGTTGCACGATTGAGTCAACTGAAAGCCTTGCTTGATCAAGGTCTGATTACTCAAGTCGATTTTGAAAATACCAAAGGGGACATCCTTAAATCTCTATCGAATTAAAGAGTTGTTGTCCGTATGAGTGATCCAAATAATCCTCAAGGTAATACACCACCGGTTAATAAACCGGTTTTGGTGTTTAGCACCGCTTGCCCTAGTTGCGGCGCGCAAGTGCCTTTTCGCTCGTCTGCATCGGTCATGGCGGTGTGTGAATATTGCCAATCAACGGTCCTGCGTGAAAAAGATGGCATACGTGATCAAGGCAAAATGACTGCGGTGCTGGAGGATTATTCTCCGTTTCAAATCGGCAGTAGTGGCGTATTTGATGAGGTGGGTTTTAGCCTTATTGGGCGGATTCAACTGCATTACCCAGATGGTTTTTGGAACGAATGGTATCTTCAGTTTGATGATGGCACCAATGGCTGGCTATCTGATGCATCGGGGCAATACGTCATCACACGTGCGGCAGGGTATTTAGAGGGCGCACCGCTCTTTAAAGCACTGACTATTAATCAAATTATCGTTTATCAGTCGGTTAGTTTCCGTGTGACCGATCAACGCACTGCCACATGTACAGGCGGGCAGGGCGAACTTCCTTTTGTCGTCGGTAATGGCTGGCAGACCTCAGTCGCCGATTTACGTTTTGGTTCGCGCTTTCTTTCGCTAGATTATACCGATGGCTATCCGCCGCTGGTTTATGCTGGTAAAGCCGTTACACTCAGTAGCGTGAAGTTCCAAATGTTGCGCGATGTGGAGCAAGTCCAATCCACGACAGGCAAAATTAAAGGCAAAATTACCAACCTTGAATGTCCAAATTGTGGCAGTCCAATTGCCTATGTCATGGGTATGGCTGAGCATTTGGTTTGTCCGTCATGCCGCGCCGAAGTGGCGATGGGAGAGGACAAAGCTGAGGTGCTGGTTAAGCATAAAGAATTAACCACCCTCAAAACGGCCTTATCGTTAGGCGACAAAGCCACGATTGATCATAATGCTTATGTCGTCATTGGCTTGATGCAGTTGGAAGAAGTCAGCGATGACGAATCAAGTCTATGGACGGAATATTTGCTCTATAGCTTGGCGTCTGGGTTTCTATGGCTAGTGGATACTGGCGAAGAGAATTGGCAGAAAACAACGGTTCTCAATGAAATTCCTGAAGATAAGGTTGGAAATGCCTTCCTGAATGGGAAGCGTTGGGAGCGTCAATGGGCGTATCAAGGACGCGTGCTGTATGCTATTGGTGCGTTTAATTGGCGCGTGAAGATTGGTGATACCAATTTCATTGTTGAATATAAAAATGGTTTAGATACTTTAGTCTCTGAACAAAATGCAAATGAAATCAATTGGAGTTTATCGACTCCTGTTCATGGTTTCATCGTGTGCCAATGGTTTGGCAAAAAGCAGCCCCCTAAAGAAGAAATCGTCGATAGAGCTACCAGTATCAGTCAGAAAGTTCTCAAGTGGCTGAGCATTACGTTGTGGGTGGTGAATATTCCGATTTTGTTGTTTGGTTCAGGGTCATTTTTCTTAACTCTGATTGCGCAGTTTGGCATCATATTTCTTCCGTGGATGATTGCTAAGTCTGGCGAGGACTCTACATTTGTCAGTAATTTAGCCGATGATAGTCAACTCTGGATTTGGGGTGGATTGATTGTATTTTTCACATCGTTCTTTAATGTGATTTCAGATGATCATTCATCGTCGTCAGGTTGGAGAAGTTCAAGCGGTTCGAGTTATTACGGTGGCTATAGTGGGTCGAGTGGCGGGCATAAGTAGCTTCACTT
>JACMMY010000236.1 GCA_014378805.1 Moraxellaceae bacterium | reverse complement strand
TTGCTCCAAGATGTGGGTTTGATTGTACATCCGCCGATGTTGTATATGGGCTATGTTGGTCTGGTTGTACCCTTTTCATTTGCGATGGCAGGATTGTGGGCTGGTCGTTTGGATTCGGCGTGGGCGCGTTGGTCTAGGCCTTGGGCGTTGTTGGCGTGGTCATTTCTCACCATCGGCATTGCGCTGGGTTCGTGGTGGGCGTATTACGAGTTAGGTTGGGGGGGGTGGTGGTTTTGGGATCCCGTCGAAAATGCGTCATTTATGCCTTGGCTTGCGGCGACGGCTTTGCTCCATTCATTAGCAGTGAGTGAAAAGCGTGGCGTCTTTAAAGCGTGGACGGTGTGGCTTGCAATCATGGCATTTGCACTCAGTTTGTTAGGTACATTTTTAGTCAGGTCAGGGGTGCTGACTTCGGTTCACGCGTTTGCAGTAGACCCTTCTCGTGGACTATTTATTTTGGGTATTTTAGTCGCTGTTATCGGAGGGAGCCTACTGCTATTTGCATTGCGTGGGTGGAAGCTCACGACAGAAAGTCGATATGGTTTGTGGTCACGTGAGACGCTGTTGGTGGTCAATAATCTTATTTTAGTCACCGCTGCCAGTGTGGTCTTATTGGGAACACTTTATCCACTCATTGCGGATGCGCTGAGTTTAGGTCGTCTATCGGTGGGAGCACCTTATTTCAATTCATTGTTTGTGCCACTCACGTGGTTGCTGCTCGTATTCATGGCGATTGCGCCAGTCACTGCGTGGAAACAGCAATCTGAAAGAATGCGTGATGCGTTGTTTGTACCCGTGTTGAGTGTTGGCTTGACCGCAATTTTTGTTGGCGGCGGTTTATGGGTCTTGGTTGCGGGTAAACACGCGTTGATGAGTGGGCTGACTACGGCACTTTGTTTGTGGGTGTTGGGTCTACTGCTTTGGGATATTTTTCAAAAAATCGGTCATACGTCAAGCCGAATCATCGGTTTCATGAAATTATCGCGTAGTTATTGGGGAATGATTTTTGCTCATATTGGATTACTCGTCGTGATCATGGGTGTTTCATTGACCACACATACTAGCCTTGAGCGTGATGTGGCGTTAAAGCAAGGTCAAACAGTTGAGTTGGCAGATTATCAATTTCGCTTTGATTCATTGCAGAACATTCAAGGTATAAATTTTGATGCGACTAAAGCAACCTTTACTGTGTTCAAAAAAGGTCAATTTGTTACCAAACTTTATCCCGAGAAACGAATTTATATCGCGCAAAATAGTTCGATGACTGAAGCGGCAATTAAAGGCAATGGATTGCGAGATTTATATATTGCCTTGGGTGAGCCTCTAGATCGCGACGATAAAAATGGAGCATGGGCGGTGCGCGTCTATTGCAAACCATTTGTACGCTGGTTGTGGCTTGGGGCATTGTTGATGGCATTCGGCGGCGTCTTGGCGATGAGCGACAAACGCTATCGTTTAGCCAAGAAAATAGGTAGCCAACACCAGATTGTCGAGACTGCACGATGAGGCAAAAGAAAATTAAGCAATTAATGGGATTGTTGCCCTTATTCATTTTCATCGGTTTGGCTGTGGTGCTATGGACGCGATTGGGGGTTGATCCGCAAATTGTGCCGCAAGCTACAACAAATCAAAAGTTACCCGCATTTAATTTACCCAATCTCGCTGAGGGTCAATTACAGACGAATTCCAACTTACCGACGAAACCCTTTGTCTTAAATATTTGGGGTTCGTGGTGCCCAACATGCGCAATTGAACAGCCTTTTTTGCTGAAAATGCAACAGCAAGGCGTGGTGTTGGTTGGCGTAAACTATAAGGATCAACCCACGGAAGCGTTGGCGTATCTGGCGCAGCGCGGAAATCCATTTGTTTTGAACTTACAAGATTTAAGCGGCGATTTAGGCATAGATTTAGGCGTGACGGGCGCACCAGAAAGTTTTGTGATTGATCAGGATCATCGGATTCGGATGCATGTTTTGGGTGAGATTAATGATGAGGTGTGGCGAACTCAAATTAAGCCTTGTCTGGATAGACTCAGGCTGAAGGGAGCAGGTCAATGCGTATAACATCTGCATCTTTTTTATTGGCAACAATATTTAGTGTCCTCATGGATATGTCCTCATCGGCATGGGCGGCGGAGGCTAATTTAACCTTTCAAAATGCTGCGCAAGAAACGCAATATCGCACGTTGATTGACGAATTTCGTTGTCCGAAATGCCAGAATGCGAATCTCGCAGGTTCTGATGCACCGATTGCGCAAGACCTGAAATACAAGACCTATGAACTGGTCAAGCAGGGACAGTCTAACGATCAAATACGACACTATATGATTACGCGATATGGCGACTTTATTAGCTATAAACCACCGATTAAACGCTCGACTTGGTTGTTGTGGTTTGCACCGCCTTTGACATTATTCCTAGCATTCATCGTTTGGTTCTTGCGTCTGCGTGTTCGCAAATCTGTGGTAACTGCCCCATTAAGTGCCCATGAAACGTGGCGATTAAATCAATTGTTAGATGATGAATCTAAGGCAAGTGCAAAACAGGAGTTGCGCGATGATCGCTAATTCCACGTATGTGACCTTCGTGTTTTGCGCGATTGGATTGACACTCTTGTTGAGTTTTGTCGTGATCTTTCCATGGCTACGTCGTCCTAAGGTGCGCTTGGATTTATTGCATTTAAATGTTTCTGTATTTCGTGAGCGTTTAGCCGAGCTTGAAATTGATTACCAAAAAAATCGGATCGATCAAGATGATTATTTAGGTCAAAAAATTGATCTTGAGCGGCAGCTGTTAGCCGCGCATGATATTGATGATTCACCGATAAAGAAAAATACAGTCAAGCGAGTGCCACGTATTGTTATTGGCTTGGTGTTTTTATGGATTCCGATATTGGCAGTTTCTGGCTATTTTTATTTGGCTGGGCAAAAAAACGCTCAACATCACGCTTTATTAGATTTTTGGTCGTCACAAGAGCAATATGCTGGTATTGCCGATGATTTAATGACTGGAAAAGTGAAGCAGCCTCCGATTGATATTGCTAATCATGGCTTTGAGTTGCTCCAAGCGATGCAGGTCAATGCACATAAGCATCCGTTTGATGCACAGCGGTGGCTTAATTTGTCGAAATTTTATGTGGTAACGAATGATTCAGAGTCCGCATTGGCCTGTTTAGCGCATGCATATCGCCTTGCGCCTGAAGATAATAGTCTCGCAATGATGTATGCACAGATGCGTTTTTTAAGCGAACAAGGTAAAATGAGCGCGCTCACTCAAAATATTGTATCGCGTATTCTGATGCAGAACCCCCATCATGAGGGTGCGTTGCTGTTAATGTCGATGGCGGCATATCGGAATCAACAGTATGATGACGCGATTGATTGGCTTAAACGCTTAAAACAGGTTCATCTAGCGCTGGCAATCCCGAGCCAAACAGTCGAGCCTAAAATCATCACTCAAATCGATCAGATGATCGTTGATGCTGAACGCGCGCGTGATAAACTGCACACAAATAGTTTGCTCAAGAATCACACTTGACTGTTGAGTGACTCGCCGTCGGATAAAAGGGCTTGAGTCTCGTTAAATTGAGCGGTATGGTAGCGCCACACAAAAAAAAGTGATGTTGATCAAAAAATTGTGTAGTTCGTATGAATTCGTTTTTATTTTAGATTTTTTATTTGGTTTTTATTTTTAGGGTATTAGAGGATACATTATGCGTATTATTTTGCTAGGACCACCAGGGGCAGGGAAAGGAACTCAGGCTCAACTGATTAATCAACGCTATGGTATCCCACAGATTTCGACAGGCGATATGTTACGTGCTGCAATTCGAGAAGGGAGTGCGCTCGGTATTCAGGCAAAAAGTGTGATGGATGTGGGTGGTCTGGTGTCTGATGATTTGATCATTAATCTGGTCAAAGAGCGCATCAGCCAACCAGATTGTGCGAACGGTTGTATTTTTGATGGTTTCCCACGTACGATTCCACAAGCTGAAGCGATGGAAACTGCTGGCGTAAGCATTGATCATGTGATTGAAATTGATGTACCTGATGAAGAAATCATTAAGCGTCTTTCTGGTCGTCGTTCACATGCTGCATCGGGTCGTATATACCATGTGATTTATAATCCACCTAAAGTTGAAGGCGTGGATGATGTGACTGGAGAGCCATTAGTTTTGCGTCCAGATGATGAAGTTGAAACGATTAAAAAGCGTTTGGTTTCTTATCACAAAGAAACGTCGCAGTTGGTCGGTTTTTACCAACAACGTGCGGCATCAGGCGAAAATGCACCGAGCTATGACAAACTGAATGGTTTGGATGAAATTGCAAACGTGAAAGCCAAATTAATTGGTATTTTGGGCGAATAATCTTGGTCGAAGCATGTTTTGTACATGACATGAACATCAAGACTTTGATCTAATGAAAAGGAAAGCTTAGGCTTTCCTTTTGTTTTATGATGGGATTGTTACATTATCGTACTCGAACCCGTTTGCAACGATGAGATATGCGATTGATCATGGATTAAAACAGTATAGGATCAGCTATCAGCTAAAAATCTGGTGTAAAACACAAAGTTTCACAATACTAATTTATATGTACTCATATACTTGGCTACGATCAAATATTGCGAAACCAATGAAGCATTGGAAAAAAGGGAATTGAAACTATGCCACGCGCCAAAATCAAAAAAATCATCATTGCTATTGTTGTTCTTTTTATTGTGATTTTAATCAGCCGTGCGCTATTTTCATCCAAGTCGCAGCCATCAAATCCATCTGAACAAAAATCAGAAAATACGTCAACTGCTAAACCTGCATTGACCGTCACCACAGTACAACCACGTATCATGCCATTGCCCACGGTATTGGCAGCCAACGGTAATGTTGCTGCATGGCAGGAAGCGAGTATTGGGAGTGAATCAAATGGTTTACGTCTCACAGATGTCAACGTAAATGTGGGTGATCATGTTAAAAAAGGACAAATACTCGCCAGCTATGCAGCAGAAACCATACAAGCCGATGTCGCCCAAGCAGAAGCTAATTTGTTAGAAAAACAGGCGCTCGCTGCACAGGATTTTGCGAATGCTGATCGGGCAAAACGTTTGGATGCAGAAGGCGCGCTGAGTAAACAAGAAATTAGCTTATACATCACCAATGCAAAAGCGGCAGAAGCAAAGATTGCCGCCGCAAAAGCCACCTTAAATGCACAAAAATTACGTTTGAAATATACCACCGTCCTCGCCCCCGATGACGGTATTATTTCCGCGCGCACTGCGACGGTTGGTGCTGTGGTCAATGGTGGCACAGAGCTTTTTCGGATGATTCTTCAGAGTCGATTAGAGTGGCGCGCTGAGGTGACCTCTGCTGAACTTAGTCGGATTCGTATTGGTGATACTGCGGTGATCACAACCACGACAGGTGGTAGTCCTCTGAACGGACGCGTTCGCATGATTGCGCCAACCATTAATCCACAATCTCGTGCTGCACTTGTCTATGTTGACTTACCCGTCATGCAAGCGGCCAACACACCGGTTAAAGCAGGCATGTATGCGCGTGGTGAGTTTCAAATAGATCATTCCAATGCGACGACCTTGCCACAAGCTGCTGTGGTGCTACGAGATGGTTTTAACTATATTTTTGTTGTTGTTGCAAGCCAACATGTACAGCGTATCAAAGTGGATACGGGTCGATTGGTAGGGGATCTCTTAGAAATACTCACTGCGCTAAAGCCGAATACAAATATCGTGTCAATGGGTGCCGGCTTCTTGAATGATGGCGATCTGGTGCGTTTAGCTCCCGAAAAAAAGACTGATCACGGCAATCAAGCGATAGGGCAAAGTCTTCAGGGTAAAACTCTAATACCCGCACCACCTGCATCATCAATCGTTGCGGCAAAATAAGGAGCCGCATAGATGTCACAGATCAATATCTCGACGTGGTCGATTAAAAATCCCATTCCAGCATTAATGTTGTTTGTCCTGCTGAGTTTTGCAGGGATGATTTCATTTAAATCAATGAAAATTCAAAATTTTCCAGACATTGATTTACCAACTGTAACCGTTTCTGCGGCATTGCCAGGAGCCGCGCCTGCACAATTAGAGACTGAAGTTGCTCGTAAACTTGAGAATTCGATTGCGACCATACAAGGTCTTAAGCACATCTATACCAAGGTGCAAGATGGTTCTGTAACCGTCACTGCTGAATTTCGCCTCGAAAAACCAGTACAAGAAG
>JACMMY010000235.1 GCA_014378805.1 Moraxellaceae bacterium | reverse complement strand
TTCAGAACTATAAGATTGCGATTGAATGGCTTCTGTCGAATTCGGCACAAAATTGCGCATAAATTCTCGTAGCCACTCCATGATTGCGATGGACTCTGGCCGTGATGTACTCCGTCTCGATAACTGTAAAATATCTTCAATCATCCGATTCATGCGATTACTTTGCTTTTGAATCATATTCAGCAAGGGAAGTTCATCGGGATGCGTGACCATTTCTGCCAATAGCTCACCCGCTTGACTAATCGCGGCGAGCGGATTACGAATTTCATGAGCAATACTCGCGGTCAGACGCCCCAACGATGCCAGTTTCATTTGTTGAGCTTTTTGATTGACGCGGCTTAAATTTTCGAGGATCACGATGGTTGGTGCGGAATTCAATTGGAGCGTGTTGACCTTTTGCACCCGCGCGTCATCCAACGGAATCAATTGCACACTCAACGCTAGATTATTTTCATTGGCATCTAACACGAATGGAGACAAATGATGATTAGCGATCGCCTCATTTATTTGGCGCTTTAACGGCAGCGAGAGTTGAGTGAGAGTCCAGCCCTGTACTGCATTAGGTTGATGCAGCCATTGGCGAGCAGCTTCATTAATCACCATGAGTCGCTGCTCTTGATCAAAAACGACGACTCCAGTGTGCATGCGTTCAACAATATGTTGATTTATGACCTGTAATTGCCGAGCTTGCTTGGTTTGTGAAAATACCTCTTGCTCCACAACACGTAAACGGCGAGTGACTAACTGTCCCAAAATCGAAATCGCAATAAAACTGACAGCCAACAAACTGACTGAACTGACCATTCTCAGGTCATTATCGCGGATAAGAGAGTAGTAAAATTGTTGATAAATCACCGCGATCGCTGCTAGCAAGGCGATGACCATTGCACGCCCTTGCGGCAACAATACGCTTGCAGCCATGACCATGACCAAATACAACATCGACAATTGCAGACTGGGTCCACCGTTGGCGTACAACAACAGGGTCATTGCAACGACATCAAGCGCCAACATTGCAAAGATCTGCACATCCTGAAACAAAGGCCAAAAACGGAGCAAAAAATAGGCGAGAATCGTCCCTAAGCTATAGGTTGTGATGGTTTGCAGATATAGGGAGGGATCATTAATAAAAACAATTGGATTTTTTGCGCTCAATAAAAACAAGGCCATCAAGAAGAATGACAGCGCTATCCGATAACCCGCGTAAATCAGATTAATGCGCTGCAGCGGCGTGGTGATCAACGAACTCGTCAGTGTTGAACTTGCTTTCATAGATGATGACTACGGTGTAATTAACCGATAACGCATGGCAAGATGCGTCAATTTGACATCACTATCAATTTGGAGTTTTTCAAAGATGCGATAGCGGTAGGTATTTACGGTTTTCACACTGACAAATAAGCGGTCTGCAATTTCCTGTGCACTCACACAATTGACAACCATCATCGCGACCTGCATTTCACGCTCGGATAGCAAATCAAACGGTGAATTTTGTTGATCCGATAAATAGCTCGATGCAAGTTGCTCAGCAATATCAGCACTAAAATATTTGCCACCCTGAATCACTTTGCGGATCGCTCGTACCATTTCATCCAACGGCGCACCTTTGGTGATGTAACCACTCGCTCCGGCTTTCAACAGCATGGACGGATAAGGCTCTTCACTTAAACCACTGACTGCCAAAATTTTGATGCCTGGCACAGATTGTAACAATCGTCGGGTGGTTTCAACGCCACCGATACCCGGCATATTGACATCCAGTAGAACAACCTCAGGCTGATGCTGACGTGCCAGCTCAATCGCTTGCTCGCCCGACTCCGCCTCTCCGACGATCTGAATATCAGGCGTATCTGTCAACATTCGGCAGATACCGGTGCGTACCAATTCATGATCATCGACTACGAGAACTTTGATCAACTGTGCCTCTCCGTTTGTATGGCGTTTCTATATTCGAAATTCGAACTGACGCCCGTATCTATTTTTTAACAAAATTTATAATAACAAGAAGTAGTTAACTTTATTGGGATTAACACTTAAAAAACTAGACCCAATATAGCATCTCACTTGGGTGCTTAACCATCTATATGTGATGCAACTGCGCCATCGACTATCGCCTCGCCGCTAAATGATCGCTACAAATCCATCGCAACATTTTAATGCAGGCCAGCCTTGATCATAACAGCTTATTCTAGTTGATATTTGATGCGTTTGTATAATGTTTAATCAAAATTCATTTGACTTTGTTTCATGAAACGAACACTCTTAGGATGTCGCTTCATGTAACACATTGATTGGATATGAGCCTCATTACTATTGAAAATAGTGTGGATTGTATCAATATATAATCTACAGCAATCATTTATGTGATCAAGTGTTCTCATGCTATTCATGTGGATGACACTTCAAAATCGATCTCGAAATATTTAGTCGTAAAAGATACGCATAAAAGCTACATCGCTCAAGACACATTCATTTATAGTGCGTTCCACATCGGGTCTTTCCATAGAAATAGGATATTTTTTTGGAAAGATAAGTGATTCTTAAGCGATTAGTCACAAATAGGCAAGGATGGGTATTTTGTATCAAAGATACTCAGTAATTAGGACAGGAAAATGAACACATCACTACATAAAACTCTAGGCAATCGCCCGCATCACTTGCTGGTGATTAGCATCTTGTCGTGGCTCGTCTATACACCTGCTTCTGCCAATCTGCAGATCACTCAAAATACAAATCACCCTATCGCCAAATCAAATTCGTCAATGAGTTGGGCAGGCAATGCGAGTAACACCAATCGCGCAAGCCGTATTATGCATAACGACAGCGATGATGAAGACCAAGACTTAACCATTGACATCCGCTCACTCCCCAAAAATGCAGCGCCAACGAGTCGCGCGGGTTCATTATCGGGACTGATTGACAGCGTTCGGGGTCAGTTACCCAGCGCTGATCCTCAGGCAGAAAGTTTATTATCACTCAACGCTTCTGCGGCACTGGTCATGGACAGTATCACGGGTGAAGTGTTGTATGGCAAAAACATCGATGCAACACGCCCTATTGCATCTATTAGCAAGCTGATGACTGCGATGGTGACACTCGATGCGCGGATGCCGATGGATGAAAAAATCACGCTACAACCAGAAGATTTTATCGGACCCAAAAAAGCACGCTCAAGTCTAAAGCCTTTCGAAGTTTATAATCGTGCCGAACTATTGCTGTTAGCGCTGATGCATTCAGAGAATCCAGCGGCGGCGGCATTAGCTAGGACCTACGATAAAGGTCGTAATCAGTTCATGGCTAACATGAATAACAAAGCCAAATCGATCGGCATGAAAACCGCATTTTTTGGTGATCCAACGGGTCTAGATAGTCGTAACTCGGCATCACCTCGAGATTTAGCAAAACTCGTCAAAGCCGCATACGAATATGAAGTCATTCGTCGCTTTACGACAACGGCTTCGCATGATTTCTATAATGATCGCGGTCTTTTGCATTCGGTGAATACGAATGCGCTGGTACGTGAAGGCAAATGGGAAATTGGTTTGTCTAAAACGGGCAATATCAATGAAGCAGGACACTGCGTCGTCATGGAAGCCAGCGTAAATAAACGTCCGACCGTGATCGTATTGATGGATGCAGATTCATCGGTTCGTCGTACTGGTGATGCCAATCGTATTTTGACATGGTTAGGTAATTTGATTTGATTGATATCCTTGTTTATTGTGTATAAACGACAGATAAGCACCAAAAAAATGCCATCGTGATCATACGTGTGGCATTTTTTTATTGAGTTCTTCAAGCAAACCCATGAAGCCCTTGATAACTTAAGCATCAGCCCCATTCATATAAACGGATTAGGGATTGAATTTCCGAAAAAGACTAGAAGAGAAATCGGCATCGCTATGTTCGGGAATAAATGACTGATCGAATCATTTTCAAGCTACCCTGTAAAGAGCAGTGTACGATGCTTGTAAGTAAACAAAACCCTGACAACTGATAAGCACCATTTTAAATATGATGTATTCGTATCATGAATGTCTTAAAGATGACATTTATGTCAGCGATTATTCAATCAACGAATTGGTAAGATGAGTACACAGTATGAGTGAGCACATGGTCAATCAGACCGTCATAGACATATCGCCCCCTGCCACGGCAACAATACCGAATTGGTTGAAACCCGAACTCCTACAAGGCATGTTGCGCGGAATCGAAAAAGAATCACTGCGTATGCAGGCGGATGGTTATATCTCACAGACAGATCATCCAGCAGAACTCGGTTCAGCACTCACTCATCCACGCATTACTACCGATTATTCAGAGGCGCTGGTTGAGCTGATTACCCCGCCGTGTGAGTCACCGCAGGATGCCTTGTCATGCTTACGTGATTTACATCAAATGATCCATCAGGCTTTGCCGATGGGCGAGACTTTATGGCCACTATCGATGCCGTGCATGTTGGATCAAGATGAAGACAAAATTCGCTTAGCGCAATACGGCTCCTCCAATATCGGAAAATTCAAAACCTTATATCGTCATGGTTTGGGTGTACGCTATGGTCGTAGAATGCAAACGATTGCGGGGATTCACTATAATTTATCATTTCCAGATACGCTTTGGGATGCTTGGCAAAATGAAAGTATCTCACCTCATGCTGCAATACAAACCAAACAAGATTTTGTCAGTGAAAAATATTTCGGCTTGATTCGTAATTTTATTCGCCTGACTCCGATGGTGATCTATTTACTGGGGGCGAGTCCGGCAGTGTGTGCGTGTTTCCTCAAAGGTCGCGAGCATCATTTGCAAACGTTAACGAAAGGCACCTTATTTTTGCCGAATGCCACCGCTTTACGCATGGGTAAACTTGGTTATCAAAATAACGCTCAGCGCAGTCTTGGCATTCATTACAACTGCATTAAAGCCTACATTGCTGGACTGAAAAATGCGATTGGTGGTGTTTATCCGCCGTTCACGGCACTGGGTTTAGATGATGAACAAGGCAATCCCATCCAGATCAATGATCATATTCTGCAACTCGAAAACGAATACTATAGTCTGATTCGTCCGAAACAAATTGCGCAAACCAATGAAACCCCTTCGGCTGCGCTTGAAGCGCGGGGTGTGGCATATGTGGAATTACGCGCGGTCGATCTCGATCCGTTTACCGATGTCGGTATTAGCCTGAATACGGCGTGTTTCTTGGAAGTTTTAGCGTTGTATTGTTTGATGACACCAAGCCCGGCATTGCTTGCGGAAGAGGAAGAACGCATTTCACGCAATCAAACCCATGTGGTCGATCAAGGTCGTTTAGCTGATCTCAAGATTGAAACAGTGTCAGGTGAACAACATTTCAACCAGTGGATGACGGATCATTTATCGGTCATGTTGCCTTTTGCAAAATTGCTCGACGAAGCCAACGGTAGCACAGACTACAGTGCAAGTATCACGATCATGCAACATCGCGTAAATGACCCTAAACTGACTTTATCGGCGCGCGTGCTGGAAAAAACTAAATCTGACGGTGTATGGGGTTTTGGTTACCAACTTGCGCAAACGTATGCCGATCTCTTTGATGACGCACCACTTCCCGCTACGATTGCTGAGGAATATGCAGAGTACGCAGCACAATCAATAATACGACAGAACGCTATTGAAAATAGCGATACGATAGACTTTGCTCAATATCTCCAACGTTGGCGTGCGAAACCGCCTATTGAGGATGCAAACACAACTCAACAAAACATTTAATTTGGCACTTCTGTGCCACAGAATCAGGGAATATTGATGATGCGACTGAGTTATCGGCAGGTAAATATCGGGTTATTTTTGACCAGCGTCATCGGCATGGGCTTTGCGCTTTATTTACAGCATTATCAAAATCTTGAACCTTGCCCGCTGTGTATTTTTCAGCGTGTTGGATTAATGACCATGGGTTTTTTTGCCTTAATAGCAGCTTTACACAACCCAAAACCATTATTCCTACGTCGCTTTTATAGTTTATTGGCAACAGTTGGCATACTTTGGTCAGTTGCTGTTGCCAGTCGTCACGTTTGGATTCAGCATTTACCACCTGAAGATGTCCCCGCTTGCGGTCCTGGTCTGGATTATTGGATGCAGACATTTCCATTACAAAGTGTCATTCAAAAGGTGCTGCATGGTTCTGGCGAATGCGCCAAAGTCGATTGGACACTGTTTGATTGGTCACTTCCACACTGGGCATTGCTGTTCTTTGTCGCGTTGCTGCTGGTCAATCTCTACCAACTCGTGCGAAAATCACGCCAATAGATTCATCATCAAATAATAAAAAACCGCAGGTGATATGCGGTTTTTTATTTATCTGCGTTTAGGGGCGTATGTTGATATTTCTGGTTTAAAAAATCAGCTCTTATTCACATATCGGCGCATTTCGAGCACCTTAGTCATGTGGTTATTTCATTGATTTTTTAGACCCCTGCGGAAAAACGTGAAAAATCAGTTGATCAAAGTATCAATACGCTCTAGCTGACATTAACCAAACATTCCACTGAGCTTACCGAGCGCAGAAGTGAGTAAATCATTAGATTCTGCCGAATTTGAAGCATCACCGCTTGGCGTGAGATGATTAATCACTTGCGGTAATAATACGGCGACACCGCTTTGTATTTGTTCAGGACTCACACCGATTTTTGCTGCAAGTTGAGTGACTTGATCTGAACCGAGTACCTGTGAAATGGCTTGTGCACCAATTTGTTGATTTTCACCATTACTGACCCAAGATTGCATTGAGCACCCAGACCCGAACTGCTCAATGAAGAGACCACATTGCTCACGCCACCTTGTTGTTGTATCCAACCCAAAACGGCTGGCAGTAGCATCGCAGTAACCCCTGAAGGCGCATTGCCAGCTTGTGATTGCTCTTGGGCTGAGCCACCTAATAAACTACCCATTAACATCCCCAAATCAGTCTGACCTGACTGACCATTCGCCTGCGACAGTTGACTGATTAAACCATCTAGCATTCCCATAATCGACTTCCTTTTTTTGTGAAAATAACAACTCGATGGTGATCAAATAAATTGACTGTAGTCAGCCTAGTATAAGAATGTAAATAGCGTGAGGTAAAATGATGTTTTAGTCTGAATTGTTAATTTATGTGATAAGAATGACTCAAAATTTTATTGTTAAACTATGAATGGTTCACTTTGGAGCTATCGTTTGCCCAAAATCGAGCAATAATTATCAATCTACGCCAATCATGCGAATCGACTTGGTCTCGCCAAATAATCCAGCTTTCCGTCACCACTTGATTTTTTTCTATCGACTCAAAGTGTAGAACCAGTACGAACCATCCACCGTGCACACTGATTAAACGACCATTACTGACGCTAATTTTTTTATTTTTGTTCGGTTCTCGAACCAACCAGCGCCATGTTTCTTTATCAAATTGAATAAGTTGAACAATTCGAGGCGTTGGTTTTTGCAGCAAGCGCTGATAAGCCGCAAAGATGCATAACAATATCAGTGCGAAACTTTTCCCCCATGTGGACATGTCGCTGAAAATCAGAATCGAACACACCACAAGAAATAAAACCGCTTCACTCCTTTTTTGCAAAAGGCTCTCTTGCAGCGTAGTGTTAATTCTCATGGTCATTGTTCATGGTCACGCTCACGACAATTGAGCGATTAGCTTTTTAATAATTTTAAACGGTTAATCACCGCAACAAGCTCGGTCGGCGGCGGCGTCACGTTCATAAACCAATCCAATAAATCTGGATCTTCTTGGTCGATCAAAGTCGAAAAGTCGGCTTTTTCTTGCACATCTGCCAGAAGAAAATGCTCACGAACATAAGAATCAAAATAGTAATCTAGCTCTTTTAAACCGCGACGAGCGCGGTAAATTACTTTGCGATCCGCGAGGCTAATTTCAGCGGGTATTTCTGCTTTACTGACTTCAGTCTTACTTGAATTGCTCATTAAACTTCTATTCCTGCGCCTAAATATGCGGCTTGTACGCGAGTATCATGCAATAGCTCTTGTCCAGTCCCACTCAATGTCATTTCACCGTGCTCTAAAACATAAGCTCGATCAGCTAGTTGTAATGCGCCACGCGCATTTTGCTCAACCAATAAAATCGACAAACCACTTTTCTTGAGCTCTGCTAGGGTATTAAAAATAAGCTCAATCATCAACGGCGCAAGACCCATCGAAGGTTCATCCAATAGCAGCAATTTCGGTCGTGACAACAAAGCTCGACCAATTGCCAACATCTGTTGCTCACCGCCCGAAAGTGTTCCCGCTAACTGATCCTTACGCTCGGCAAGCCTTGGGAAGCGCGCAAAAACTTCATCGAGCTCACTCGGCTGTAACTTATGCAAATAAGCACCCATTAGCAGGTTTTCCAGCACGGTCATTTTTGGAAAAACACCGCGTCCTTCGGGAACTAAGGCAAGACCTTGGGCAACGCGCTGATGACTCGCTGATTTAATGATCTCAGCACCCTGATAAATGACTGATCCTGTGGACGAGACTAAACCAGCTAGAGCATTCAGCGTCGAGCTTTTTCCTGCACCATTGGCACCAATCAGACAGACTAACTCACCATCATTGACCTGTAAATCTAAGCCTTGCACTGCATGGATATTGCCATAACGCACATTGAGATTTTTAACGGATAGAACAACTTTTGAATCTACGCTCATTCTGTTGCACTCCGTGGCTCATGTCCTTTTCCCGCTTGCGCCGTTGCATCACCGCCCAAATAGGCTTTGATGACGCGTTCATTTTGACGGACTTCTTCAGGTGTGCCGTCGGCAATTTTTTCACCAAAATCAAGCACACTGATGCGATCACACAAGCGCATCATCAGCCCCACATCATGCTCAATCAACACAATCGTCATACCATCCGCGTGAAGTCGACCAATCAAATCTTGTAACTGCGCCGTTTCGGTTGGATTCATACCCGCCGCAGGTTCATCCAATGCCAGCAAGCGTGGTTTTAATGCCAACGCTCGCGCGATTTCTAAACGGCGCTGATCGCCATAAGACAAAGTCCGTGCCACACGAGAGGCCACATCTTTGGATAAACCCACGTACTGCAACAACCTTAACCCTTCTTGGCGAACAAAAAGCTCTTCG
>JACMMY010000234.1 GCA_014378805.1 Moraxellaceae bacterium | reverse complement strand
GACTTCCACTGGCGATTTTAGATTGACACTAATCACCTGACTTAGTGGCAAATTGACAGGTCTTTTGCTTTTCAAGGCGGTCATCCTGTAATAGTGACTTAGAAAATTGACCTAGCGATGAACTACTCGGCTTGAATCATCCATGCGAGTAGCCAAAAGCTGGGGTTAGAATTAGATTAATAACCTAATTTGTATTGCATCATTAAATTTCGATACAACTTGGATCTGAAGCGTGTTGAAATTATAATGACTGAAACCAACAAATACAAACGCCATCGACGTACTCATGAGTATTCTTTTTAACAAACGCAATCATTACTTATAGCCAACAGGCAACAAAATGCAACAACATTGACCACTAATTAATCATATTTATTTCCAAAAAACCGACATCACCAGATTAAATGATTAAAGTGTTTATGCTCATCCCGATGATTGCTATCTTGTCGTCACAATTAACTCAAGTCACTTTTTGCTAATCTGTTGCTACTTTTTACTATTTCTATAGTAATATATGGCTCATTGTTTAGGATGCGATCTGAATACGTCATTGAAGTGATGATTAAATGAATTTTCGATCAAATCCCTCATACACAACAAATTCTTTTAATGGAATAGTGTTGATTTAACCTGATTCTGATTTACATCTGCACCTCATGCACTGTACTTTTTCTCAATCAATTCGATGGTTTATCGTTTCTGGAGAGTTTCCAAATGTCTGGCACTTCAACTGGCAAAAAAGCCGTACTCACGCTCAACGAACAGCAAATTGAATTACCGATCTATAGCGGTACGCTTGGCCCTGACGTGATTGATGTTAAAGACATTTTAGCAAATGATCATTTCACTTTTGATCCGGGCTTCATGGCAACTGCTGCTTGTGAATCAAAAATCACCTTTATTGATGGCGACAAAGGCGTTTTGTTGCATCGCGGCTACCCAATTGCACAATTGGCGGGTGCGTCAGATTATCTTGAAGTGTGTTATTTACTATTAAACGGCGAATTACCAACAGCAGAACAAAAAGCTGAATTCGTTGCGTTGGTGACAAACCACACCATGGTTCACGACCAACTCCGTAAATTCTTCGACGGCTTCCGTCGCGATGCGCATCCAATGGCAGTGATGTGTGGTGTTGTTGGTGCGTTGTCTGCGTTCTATCATGATGCACTCGATGTCAACAACGTTGATCATCGCAACATCACCGCAATTCGTTTGGTTGCAAAAATTCCAACGATCGCGGCAATGTGCTACAAATACTCTGTGGGTCAGCCGTTTATGTACCCACGTAACGACTTGGATTACGCAGAAAACTTCCTCTATATGATGTTTGCTGTTCCTGCTGATGTGAACTACAAAGTGAATCCAATCCTCGCAAAAGCGATGGATCGTATTTTCACATTGCACGCAGATCATGAACAAAATGCGTCAACTTCGACTGTCCGTATGGCAGGTTCTACTGGTGCAAACCCTTACGCGTGTATCGCGGCAGGGATCGCGGCACTGTGGGGTCCAGCACATGGCGGCGCAAACGAAGCGGTGCTAGAAATGTTGGATGAGATCGGTACAGTAGAAAACGTGCCTGCATTCATGGAAAAAGTAAAAACCAAAGAAGTTAAACTGATGGGCTTCGGTCATCGCGTTTACAAAAACTTCGATCCACGCGCTAAAGTCATGAAAGAAACCTGTGATGAAGTTTTGGCAGCGCTGGGCATCAACGATCCACAGTTAGAACTTGCGATGAAACTTGAAGAAATCGCATTGAACGACCCGTACTTCGTTGGACGTAAACTGTATCCAAACGTTGACTTCTACTCAGGTATCATCCTGAAAGCAATCGGCATTCCAACCAGCATGTTCACCGTGATTTTCGCGTTGGCACGTACTGTCGGTTGGATCAGCCATTGGTTAGAAATGCACTCAACTGCATACAAAATCGGTCGTCCACGTCAACTGTACACAGGTTCAGTACAACGTGACTTCACACCCGTTGAAAAGCGTTAATTTCTACGCTGATTTATTGAGTTAAAAAAATAGACTGCTTCGGCGGTCTATTTTTTTGCCTAAAGGATCTGTGTTGATGTTGTTCAATAAGTCCTAGAATAAGAACATTGGCAACGGGCAATTATCATGACAAACGATCAGAATAATATTGGACAAAAAATCCGCCTATGGGTCATCACGATCAAGCGCGATGTCATTGCCGTTTGGATTGCCGCACGAGACCCAAGAACACCAAAATACGCAAAAATCCTCGCGTTATTAGTCGCAGGATACGCGTTGTCTCCGATTGATTTGATTCCAGATTTCATTCCAATTTTGGGATATTTAGATGATTTAATCATCGTACCGCTTGGATTATTCTTGGTGATTCGCTGCATTCCCCCACTTTTAATGGCGGAGTTTCGCGTGCAAGCGACTGAAATCAGTCAACGCCCCGTGAGTAAAATTGCGGCGGCAATCATTATTTTCTTTTGGATGGTACTGACAATCGCTGTAATCTATTTTGCGATCATTCGGCACAACTAAATGATTGTAAGCACTGAATTTATCCTATAATACTTTTAAAATTTTTCTGAAGAATATCAGCAGGTCATTAAAATGTAAATTTCCTAACTCGATATTGCATCACACCTATGCAACTGTGCTGCATAGGTGCTTTCACTCGCTAAGACAACTTCTTCGATAACTGCTTTCGATGCAGCAAATGATAAAGCAGCGGTAAAACAATGAGCGTCAGCAAGGTCGAGGAAATCACGCCACCAATCACAACGGTTGCTAAAGGTCGCTGTACTTCTGCACCAATACCCACGTTAAACGCCATCGGAATAAAGCCTAATGCCGCTACCGATGCGGTAATCAGCACAGGTCGTAACCGACTCACCGTTCCTTCATAAATCGCTTGATCCAACGCAACACCTTGTTGGCGCATTTGCTGAATGGCTGAAATCAGCACCAATCCATTCAAAACCGCAACGCCTGATAACGCGATAAATCCCACTACGGCTGAAATGGATAAAGGAATTCCACGCAGGGCCAGCGCAACAATCCCACCTGTTAAAGCCAGCGGAACGGCAGTAAACACGAGTAACCCATTACGCAACGAACCAAGCGCGGCATACAGCAACATCAAAATAACCCCCAATGTCACAGGAACAACAATCAATAATCGATCGCGAGCGGATTGTAATTGTTCAAATGTCCCGCCCCAACCAATCCAATACCCTTCTGGAAGTTTGATTTGATCAGCGACTTGCTGTTGCGCGGCACTGATGTATGAACCGATATCTCGACCTCTGACATTGGCAGTCACCACCACACGGCGTTTGCCATTT
>JACMMY010000233.1 GCA_014378805.1 Moraxellaceae bacterium | reverse complement strand
TCATAATATTAACCATGAATGAAAATTCGTTTCTAAATTTTATTCTCAATAAAGTGGCAATAGAGACCACTGGTATTGCAATTATTTCTGCGTTTGATCTTGAAGAATTTAAAATTGATGATGTAACACTATTTGAAAAATCCAAACTACTCATTAAAACGAATCAAGCAACTCGCCTTAGATGTTTTGAATGTCCTGACACTTGTTTTGCCCCTGTCTCTATCTACCCTAAAAACCAATTTAGCCCTGAAACCCTTTTTATAACTTGTAAGAACGGCATGGGGCGTACTCAAGTCAACTCGCAGGACTTGAATCAATGGCAAGTCTCAGCACGTCAAATTGCCCAAATGGTCGCAAAACTACAGGGACATTCAAATACGCCATGTCAGAAAAATGGGCTATGGCACATTGGTTTAGTTGAAGGTAAACATACAAGTATGTTGTTGCTAGATTTCCATGATGATGGTGGTGTGCAATGCGTCATCAATGAACAGCGTGTGCCATTGGTTGAGGTGATGACCTTTGATGGCATTGATTTTAAGTTGGATGTGGAACGATTGAAGAAAATGACAGTAGTTTCAGTGGAAAGTAATAAAAAGATTAGCCATAAGCAAGAAATCAGAAAACAGGCAACAAACGCTCGAAACGATATTCTTTACAAGCGTTATGAAGAGCTAAAGAAAACTAAAAAAGATAAAACTGATAATCAAATTTATGCCCTCATAAAAAATGAAGATATTGGTCAAAAATTAGAACTAGCAACGATAAAAAGAATTATTGCTGAAAAAAAGCAGTGCTAAATTTTTTTGAAACTTTCGCACTTCTCTTACTTATTGAAATAATTAATTTTAAAAGATTTAATTTTCTAAAATACCATTCTCATTTCACACAAAACTATAATTATAACTACTTGTTATATAAACACTAATTTATATTTGCTTCACTACTTTAGCTTGCTTGTTTCGCACTTTTCGCACTTCTACATTGGGTCATGTTCAACGACGCCTCAGGAGGCACTGACATGACCGTTACCATCCAACGACTACCCAAAATCCAAACTGCTTTTGGTTTGTCCCGTTCATCAATCTATCGACTTATCGCAGAAGGATTACTACCAAAGCCAGTTCATATCGGCTCTCGTGCTGTTGGCTTCCCTTCGCACGAAGTCGAGGCAATCGTGCAAGCGCGAATCAGTGGGGCTTCAGAATCGACAATTCGACAGTTGGTTATCGACCTCACAGCTCAACGCACCAACTTGTTATCAACCAATTTATTGAGGGGGTGTTAATCATGTCCCTTAATGAAAAAGGCTACCTCACGGTAGCCAATTCCAGTGACGAGAAAGACTGCAATCAATCTCATTCACAGCCTGAAAAATCAATGTTCGATCAATTATCAGAGGTTAATACTACCATGAAACTCAATCCTAAAAAGCCCATATCAACCAGTACCGAATCACAGGAAAAAGTTGTACTCAACTATTACGATCAAAATCCAAATAAGGGTTTAAACAAATATGATGCCTGTCGTTACTTAGGGATTGACCATTTAGCAGCGCGTATAAAAGGCTTGCGATACAAAGGTTATATCTTCTATTCAACTGAAAGCGTGATTTTCGATTTATTTGGAATCCCACGTCGAGGCGTCAAAACGTACTTTTTTAAAGGACGTCAAAATACAGTTTTCAATGAACAAAGCAAAAAATCAGAGGGGACTAGCCATGACTCCAAATAAACGGCTAATCCAAATTTTCTGGCGGTGCGTAAAAGACATGTTTAATTTTGAAATTATCTATTTCATATTCCTATTTTCACTGGTGATGCTGGTCACTTCATTATAGGAGCTAGTCAAGTGGCTCATGACCGATTGAAAGCAAAAGGGCGACGCGAAGGAGGTACGTTCGCCCCACTGCCCTCCTATGTTCTCGCTTCAGACAATTTCAAAACATTGTCGCCGAAAGCAAAGAACCTATTTTTGATGATGATCGCCCAACTTAAATTTAGATCAGGAGGTACATACAACAATGGTGATTTATGCGCGACTCATTCAATCGCAATTGAATGGGGCTTCGCATCAAAATCAACATTGAACGAAGCCATCAAAGAACTGTTGGAACGTGGATGGATTGAACTCACACGCGAAAGCTATTTTGGTGATGGTCGCAACAAACCCAATCTTTACGCAATGACACTTTGGGCAATTGATGATTGCGGCGGTAAGTTAAAAGTGAAGCCAACCAGAGTGGCATCAGGTAAGTGGAAAGACTGGAAACCAAATTAGGAAAAAGGTACAGATTTTAATTTTACCAAGTACGGAATCTGTACCTTAAAGCCTATTTTGGCGAATTAACAATCACTCAAGGTACGCAATCTGTACCGTAACTGCCCTTCACATGATGAGAGCAGGTACACAATCTGTACACCTCTATAGAATCTACCATAGGTATATGAGAGGAAGTACGCTCTTTAATGACCTGAAATAGGAATTGAACATGACTGCAAAGAAATCACAAGCAACAATAAACGTTGATTCAAAACTGACTGACAAAGAGGTCAAAAAGAAAGTGGCGCACTTTTACTTATCCCCTGAAGTGAGTGGCGCGGCTGTCATCGAATCATTCAGTAAAAACTACACAGGTGAACAAGTGAGTTTTGATGATATGGCGGCTGTCTTAAAAGACACCACCAAAGAACTCACTCAAAAAAATTCGATGGAATATGTTGAGAGATTATTACTGAGCCAAGCCATCGTTTTAAATAATTTGTTCACCAGTTTTGCGCGTCGGGCATCAATCCAAGACAATCTCAAGTGGTATGAAACTCACATGCGTTTTGCACTCAAAGCTCAGAGCCAATCACGCGCAACTTTAGAAACATTGTCCGCCGTTAAAAACCCACCTGTTTACGCCAACACCGCAAACATAGCCACCAATCAGCAAATCAATAACGGCACACCACCTACACAGCCGCCACAACCAATCAAGGAGGCATTGGTACACGATCAAGGTGTACCAATACCAACTCAGACCAAAATTAAGCAGGAGGTTAAACCATGAGTGGATGGACAAAAGAAAAACGACAAGCTGAACGTGATCGCATCAATCAGACCAAACCGTGGCTCAAGTCTACTGGTGCAAAGACACCAGAAGGTAAAGCAATCAGCTCACAAAATGCGTTTAAAGGCGGTTTACATGCACAAATCAAAGCATTGAACACTGAAATGAAAGTATTACTCAAGGAGCAAAAGGAAATGTTGCGGCGTATGGAATAATTCACGCACACGGGAAAAAATATTTTTATTCAAACGAACTAGGTTTACTCAGTTCGTTTATTCAAGTCTGAAAAATTTGAGGCACGTTTGACAACCAATTCTAACAAAAACCGCATTTCACAAAGCAACCCCATGAATGTCCATTGAAACCAAAATTTCAAGTATCAGGCTACCAAATGAAAAGTTGTACGCGAATTTGTACGCGAATGATTAAATAATATACAAAGTAAAAATTGGTAGTTTTATTGGATAGGTTAACTTATTGATTTAATTGGTCGGGACGGAAGGATTCGAACCTTCGACCTCTTACACCCCATGCAAGCGCGCTACCAAGCTGCGCTACGCCCCGACTGTTTGTTTATATAACGTCTTCTACAACAGATTCGCCCGAAAGCGAGCCGCTAGTTTAGCGAGTTTTATGGTTTTGTCTAGACACGTATGAGGTCTAAGCGCTGGTTTTCTCATCAAATAACGTTGATCTTGCCTCTTGGCGTTCAGCCGCAACACGTGTTAATTCACGTAGATCATCCAATGCATGATAGACATCAGCTAAGGTTTTTGCATGACCACCGCTCAGCATTTGCCGCCAATGGCGCGCACCCACCTGATATTGAAACAGACCGAGCAAATGACGAGTCATCGACGATAGAGAAACACCATGAGCCAGTTGCTGCTCTAAATATGGAAAATACTGCTCCATAATCTGAAAACGATCAGGCAACGCCAATCCTTCTCTCACACCAAGTTCTGCGAGTAAATAAGGATTGTGATAGGCAGCTCGACCAATCATCACGCCATCGGTATGAGGAAACTGCTGATCAATCTGCTCGATCGTGCTCAAACCACCATTGATCTCAATGGTCAGTTGAGGACGCTCACGCTTCAAACGATAAACGTCATCATATCGAAGCGGCGGAATATCTCGATTTTCCTTCGGACTTAATCCTTTCAAAATTGCAATACGCGCATGAACAATGAAATGCTTACAGCCAGTTTCTGCGACCGTATCAACGAAATTCAGCATTTCCTCATAACTATCTAAATCATCAATCCCGATGCGATGTTTTACAGTCACTGGAATTGTCACAGCTTGCTGCATCTTAGCAATACACTCTGCAACCAATTGCGGTTCTGCCATTAAACACGCGCCGATTTTATTATTCTGTACGCGATCAGATGGACAGCCAACGTTTAAATTGACTTCATCATAGCCATAGTCTTGCGCCATTTTACTACAAGTCGCCAGTGCTTGCGGATCAGAACCTCCGAGTTGCAACACTACAGGATGTTCAGATTCATTAAAACTTAAATGCCGATCACGGTCGCCAAAGATCAATGCACCAGTCGTCACCATTTCACTATAGAGCCAAGCGTTTGGATGAAACATGCGCGCAAAATGACGGTAGTGCCGATCAGTCCAATCCATCAT
>JACMMY010000232.1 GCA_014378805.1 Moraxellaceae bacterium | reverse complement strand
TTACGCATGGAATACTTCTACCGCGACATGCGCCGCAAGACCAATCTCTTGATGAATGGAGATAAGCCAGAAGGCGGAAAATGGAATTATGATGCTGAAAATCGCAATGCGGCGAGCGCCGATTTATTTATGCCGCAGCCGATGTGCTTTGAACCTGATGAAATCACGCGCGAAGTACTCGCGCTTGTCGCGGTGAGGTTTGATCACCATTTTGGTGATCTATATCCATTTAATTATGCAGTGACCTCCGATGATGCAGAAGCAGCTTTTGCACACTTCGTTAAAACGGCATTACCCCAATTTGGGGATTATCAGGATGCTATGCTCACGGATGAGCCTTTTCTCTATCATTCAGTGATTGCCCAATATCTCAATTGTGGTCTACTCAATCCGTTACGCATTTGTAAAGAGGTTGAGGCAGCCTATCGGGCAGGCGATGTTCCGCTGAATGCCGCGGAAGGATATATCCGCCAAATCATCGGTTGGCGCGAATATATGCGCGGGATTTACTGGTTAAAAATGCCTGAGTATGCTGATACTAATTATTTTGGTCACACGCGCAAACTGCCCGATTTCTATTGGACGGGTGAAACCGAAATGGCATGCGTCCGTTCAACCATCTCGCAAACCAAGTCACATGCCTATGCCCATCATATCCAACGATTAATGGTCACAGGGAACTTTGCGATGCTGGCAGGCATTGATCCGCATGAAGTGCATTTATGGTATTTGGCGGTTTATGCCGATGCGTATGAATGGGTCGAAATGCCCAATACCATTGGCATGAGCCAGTTTGCGGACGGCGGTGTAGTCGCCTCGAAACCCTATGCGGCAAGTGGCGCGTATATCAACCGCATGTCGAACTACTGCAAAGGCTGCCGCTATGATGTGAAACAGCGGACGGGAGACAACGCCTGTCCTTTTAATGCGTTGTATTGGAACTTTCTATCGCAGCATAGAAACAAGCTTGCCAGCAATCCGCGCATAGGTCAGATGATCCGCACTTATGATCGGTTTGCTGAAGACGAACGTGAGCGAATTACCGCAAGTGCTGTTAAATTTCTGAACAGCCTCAACCGATGAAAGGTCATAAAAAATGAATCTGCCAGAAAAAATCTGCACGACGTGCCAGAGACCCTTTGCGTGGCGAAAAAAATGGGCGCGTGATTGGGATCAAGTGAAATATTGTTCTGACCGCTGCCGCCAAAAGCGTTAGGCAGTGATCTGGCGAATGATCGCAGCGAAGATCGGTTCGGAGATTTGCATGAATTGTTTAGGTCTTGATGAGATGCATCAGCACTAGAATGATCGAGCCAACGAGTAATAGCGCCATAGAGATATTAAAGATTTTCTGATGTTGAGGGCTTTGCAAAAAGCGTTTTAGATTCGCACCAAAGAACAGCCAAGTTGCCGCACTAGGAAATGCTGTGATCAAGAATATTAATGAAATGATGCCGATTTGCTGATAGATATTGGTATTTAATGTGGTGTAGGTTGCGATTGCGCCAGTCGCTATGATCCATCCTTTCGGATTGATCCATTGAAAAAGTGCGGCTTGCCAGAAGCTAAAAGGCTTGGATTTATGTGTGCTTATGTCATGCGTTTTGGTCATCGCGATGATCCACGAAAGATAGAGTAAATACAGAATCCCTAAAATCTGAATGATGGAATGTGTGATCGGGAATCGCTCAAAAACACTACCCAGCCCAATACCGATGAGCGACACCATGACTGGAAAGCCTAGACAAATTCCGAATAGGTGAGGCAAGCTTTTGCGCACGCCATAATTTAAGCCTGAGCTCATGAGCATGATGTTATTTGGACCGGGTGTGATCGCGGCTGAGAACGCAAATAAGAATAGTGCGAGATAAAGTTCAATATTGGGCAGTTGCATGACGACGTCATTTTGAATCGACTTAAAAATCCAGTATGCCTATTATCGACGAACATAAACAGTCATTTGACCTTAGATCACACAATTTGAGGGTTGAGCGTTGATTTCGAAAATCGTTTAAATGAGTCAAGATTATTCAGTGCATGTTGATTGATTTCAATGAATTACTTTAGGTTTTAAGTAACTAAAATTTGAGTTACTTTTTTGATTTTCCTATGCGTCTTGCATTTCACCTGCGATATAGCGTATGGCCATATTTCCGAGACCATCGATGAGTTGCTCTAAGCTAATCGTCGGGCTTGATTCACTGAGATAACGAATAATGATTAAAATACCCCCATTAATAATCAGATAGTTAAAGGTTGGAATACTTTTAATCCGCATCAATTCAGGGTGGTGCATTACGTATTGCATAATGATTTCTTGAAGTTTTTTTTCGATTTCGTGCGCATGTTGTGACAGATTTTCATCAAAGATATGTGCGCCATGGCGCGCAAATTTGAGATAACGTCCGTTATCTTCGAGTAGTTTTTCGCTGAGTTTATGCAGTAAAAACGTCACCCCAGCTCTGATATCTAACTGAATAAACTCAGGGACGACACTGTTCAATAAGGCTAGAATATCATTCACAAAGTAACGTTCCATGGCCGTATAAACCGCTTCTTTGTTGTCGAAGTACTGGTATAAGGTTCCTGGGCTAATACCAGCAATATCAGCAATATGAATCGTTGTGGTGTTGGCTAAACCATTTTTTGCTAACGAAATAAATCCTGCATTAATGATCGCCTCGACCGAGTTTTTTGCACGTTTTTGCGATGGTTTTCTGCGGTTCATGATCTGAATTGAATCTGAATAGTTATTCAGATTATACTCCAATAGAACAATTTATACGTCAAGCGGATTATTTTGGATTTTTCATCATTTTCCATTCATTTTAAGACGATTTAATAAAAAGGATCATTATCATGACCTCTCTTCAGGATCTTTCAACCAATCGCTTTCCAGTTCGTCGAATGGATTTCGATTTTGCGGAACTAAAACAATATTGGTTAAATAATGATGTGGGTCTGACTCATTTCATGACGGCGCTTTCTGCATTTTTTCCTGTAGGCGAACGATTTTTCGTTGATAGTGTTCGCGCATTGCGTAAACATCCGAATGTCGCTGATAACGTTGATTTGCAAGCACAGATCAGTGCATTTATTGGTCAAGAAGCCATGCACTCGAAAGAACATCATGCTATGAACATGAAGTTTGCCGAGTTTGGCTATGAAGATATCGCGTGGATGGAACAGGCTACAGCGACCGTATTAAAAGCACGATTTATCTTTAAACCTTTAGCGAGTATGGATCAGATCAATCTCGCCGCAACTTGTGCCTTAGAGCATTTTACGGCGTTGCTGGCCGAACAAGTTTTAAATAATCCTAAATTTCTGAGTGAGTTGGAAAGTGATCCACTCATGTTTAAAATGTGGGCGTGGCACGCGATTGAAGAAACAGAACACAAAGCGGTCGCGTATGACGTCTATCAACAAGTTTATGGTACAGATAAGGGTAGTGCTTATGTATGGCGTGTTGTGGGAATCATCATGGCAACCGTACTGATTTTATCAGCACAAACTTACTTTACTGCGCGTTTGTTGCGTAAAGATGGTAAGTTGTCACCCAAATATTGGCTGCATGCCGCAAACACTTTTTATGGTCCTCGTGGAATGTTTACTAAGTCGATTCCGCACTTTCTGGATTATTTTCGTCCCAGCTTCCATCCAAATGATCATGACATTGTTCAAATGTTGAAAGACTGGAAGGTTAAATTATCCTTTTCGGATTATTGATCGTTATATCTTTATGGTTTGACTGAATTAGCAAAAAAGGACATGCAAACTGTCCTTTTTTGTTAGCTTTTTTTTGTGAATGTGCGCTCATAATTTGGATACGATTTCAATTCACCCTGCAGCTGATCTGATCAAGGAATGTACCATGAAATTTACCCCAGAACATGAAGCCTTACGTCGTACCGCGCGCCAGTTTGTCGAAAAAGAAATCAATCCTTTTGTGAGTGAGTGGGAAAATGCAGATATCTTTCCTGCGCATGAACTGTTTAAAAAAATGGGTGATATCGGTTTGCTTGGCATCTGTAAGCCAGTTGAAAACGGCGGTTTGGGTCTAGATTACTCTTATAATATGGTCGTTGTAGAAGAGTTGGGACGGATTGCTTGCGGTGGTGTGCCGATGGCGATAGGTGTGCAAACCGATATGGCAACGCCTGCACTCGCGCGATTTGGTTCTAAAGAATTACGTGATGAATTTTTGACGCCAGCGATTGCAGGCGACTATGTCGCATCGATTGCTGTGAGTGAGGCGCATGCGGGATCTGATGTTGCAGCGATTAAAACCTATGCCAAAAAAGACGGCGATGACTATGTCATCAATGGCAGCAAAATGTGGATTACCAATTCGACGCAAGCCGATTTTTTCTGTTTACTTGCCAATACCTCAGATGATAAACCGCACATCAATAAGTCCCTCATTATTGTGCCTTCTCATACAAAAGGTGTGTCGCTATCCCCGAAGCTTGACAAAATGGGCATGCGCAGTTCAGATACTGCACAGGTTTTCTTTGATAATGTGCGTGTTCCTCAGCGTCATCTCATTGGCGTCGAAGGCGCGGGCTTTATGATGCAAATGATGCAGTTCCAAGAGGAGCGGATGTACGCGGCTGCCAATGCCGTAGGCGGCGCTGAAGTGGTTATTAACGCGACGATTGAATATTGCCGTCAACGCACCGCGTTTGGTCAGCCACTCATCGACAATCAAGTGATTCATTTCCGTATGGCGGAATTAATGACTGAAGTGGAATCGTTACGTGCATTAACGTATCAGGCATGTGAAGCTCATATTAATGGCGAAGATGTCACTCGTTTGGCATCGATGGCGAAGTTGAAATCTGGACGGTTATTACGCGAAGTCAGCGACTCCTGTTTGCAATATTGGGGCGGAATGGGCTTTATGTGGGACAATGTAGTGTCTCGTGCTTATCGCGATAGTCGTTTAATTTCGATTGGTGGCGGTGCAGATGAGATCATGCTCGGGATTATTTGCAAGTATATGGATATCCTGCCGAAGCGGAAAAAATAGGGCTAAGCACCTATATCGAATGCTGATTGAGTCATCATGGATGGGTTGATCAGCATTTTTGATTTTTATTGCTAAAGTCGCGCTGTCTCAACAATCAACCAACGGCCTCGACAACAATGCACCTGTTAAGCCATCTGGTCGATCTGTAAACGATGAAAAATGCCAAATATTTGAGCCAAAAGCTCACTACACTGGATCTAAAGTAATGGAAAAAGCATAATGAAAATGTACAGAACACACGTAGATTGAACGAAGTCGTGCTAGTATATTTATATTGACAATATGCATTGTTTATTTTGATTAGAAGGAAAATCGTGATGTTGAAAAAACAACGTGTCTATGTCGTCCATCAATTCGATGCACCTGTTGCCAAAGTATTTGCCACATTGAGTGAGCATGAAAATCTCAGTAAAATCTTCGCTCCAGCCAAAGTGACGCGTGTAAGTGACGGTCAAGGTGCGCGTAATGGCGTCGGTTCTGCGCGTAAATTGTCTATTCCTTTTACACCCTCTATCATTGAAACTAATCAGGTTTATGTTGAAAATGAGCGTATTGAATATAAGATTACAGCTGGTTTTGCACCGATCAAAGAGCACCGCGGCGTGATGAAGTTCATTGATTTAGGCAACCGCACGCGCTTGGAATACACCATTGTATTTAAAGGCCGTGTACCATTCATTGGTCCACTGGTTAAAGCAGCGCTGCAAGATGGCGTTGCTCGTGGTTTAAAAAAGCTTAAATTTTAATCGG
>JACMMY010000231.1 GCA_014378805.1 Moraxellaceae bacterium | reverse complement strand
TAAAGACCTGTAATCACCGATGCGATGATCCCAGTGGCAATCGCGGTGAGAACCACATCATTGTTTACGCGGACATATTGGTAACCGCGAGGTGGTGCATTAAGGTGGTATTGACGATAGTCGACGTGGTATTGGTTTCCGCGATAGGCCCTTGGTAAACGGTCGCCATTGCGCCAAGTACGGACTTGATAACCATGTGGACGCACATATTGAGCGGGTGCATGGTAGCGTTGACCATTCCAGCCGTAGTGGTTACCACGATTGCCGTTGTCGTAACGGTTTCCGTTATCATGGCGATAACCGCGATCATTGTTGTCATGACGGTTACCTCGCTCATTGTCGTAGCGGTTGCCATGATCATTACCACGATTATCACCGCGATATTCACTTTGTTGATTCTGTCCACGCCATTGTGGATCTGCTTGAGCAGTTGAGATTCCTGAAAGAGAGAGAACAAGTGCGCTTACAATCATGATGTTTTTCATGAGGAACTCCTTGGGTAAAACAGTTTTAAAATTGAGTATAAAAATCGTTTTTTGCATTTATTGGTGTACTTTGCTTGTCATGGTTTTACCATTCTTAAGAGATTTAGCGCTGTCATTGGGTTAATATACACAGCACACGGTCATATCTGGCTTGTTGTGATTATTGGCTTATAAACTGTTTGAATGATGGACTTTATGTTCATTGTTCGTGTTGCTAATGTGTGTTTAAGTGTGTAAATGCGTGATTACGTAACCATAGACTCAATGATCAATTTTTTAGGTTGAGTCGTTCATGTATTGCCATTAAGCCCTGCTGATAGGGTCTGATTTCTGGCTTCGTTTTTTTAGGATCATTATGTTTACTGGAATTATTGAATCTGTAGGATTAGTCCGAGCCATTACGCCGCAAGGAGGTGACGTGCGCGTGACGATTCAAACGACAAGTGGTCAGAGCGGTACTCAGAAAAAAGCCATGGGATTATCCATGCATGATGTGCATCTCGGCGACTCGATTGCGACCAATGGGATTTGCCTGACCGTCGTAGAAATGGGGGCGGATTATTACGTGGCAGATGTATCGGGAGAGACACTGCGCCGGACGACGTTGGGTCAATGGAAAGCCGGTACACGCGTTAATTTAGAAAAAGCATTATTACCGACTACGCGTTTGGGCGGCCATATTGTCAGTGGTCATGTGGATGGCTTGGGGGAGATTATAGTTCAGCGACAGGATGCGCGTTCATTGTATTTTGAAGTGCGTGCGCCACGTGAGTTAGCGCGTTATTTGTCTGAAAAAGGCTCGGTGACGGTGGATGGTATAAGTTTGACCATTAATCAACTCAGTGGCGCAACGTTGAGTCTTAATCTCGTCCCACATACCGCGAATAACACGACAATCAGTGACTGGAAAATGGGCAGTTTAGTGAATTTGGAAGTAGACGTTTTAGCCCGGTATTTAGAGCGCTTGATGCTCGGTGATCGCGCTGCGGACACCCTTGGTAATGCAGGTTTATCCGAAGCCGGCGTGACGATGTCTCTATTACAAGATAGTGGTTTTCTAAATCGTCGCTAATTTTTTGGTCATGATTTATTTGCAATAATCTGTTTTTTTGATGAATTTTTTTATATAAACCATATAGGAGCACGACATGTTAATACAGCGTGGTGGGTTAAAAGTTGTCGCTGGATTAGGCAAGACCGGTGTATCGGTTGTGCACTATTTGGTTGAGCAGGGTTACAAAGTTGCAGTAACGGACACGCGATTGGAACCGCCAGGATTGGTCGATTTGCCTGGTGGTGTGGCGTGTCATTTGGGTGGCTTAGATGAAGCACTCTTATGTCATGCAGACGAAATTATTTTAAGTCCTGGTTTGGCCTTGTCTGAACCTGCGATTCAAGCTGCGATTGAAAAAGGTGTGTCGGTGATTGGTGATATTCAGTTACTTCGTCGCGCGACAGCCGTGCCGATTGTTGCAATTACTGGATCAAATGCTAAAAGCACAGTAACAACTTTGGTCGGCGAGATGGCAGTCAATGCGGGGCTTCGCGTTGCGGTCGGGGGTAACTTGGGTACGCCAGCGCTGGATCTCTTGAATAACGATCCAGAGTTAATTGTATTAGAATTATCCAGTTTTCAGTTAGAAACGACGTCGAATCTTGCGGCGGCTGTCGCCGTAGTGCTGAATATCAGCGAAGATCATATGGATCGCTACGATGATATGCTCGGTTATCACGCTGCAAAACATCGTGTTTTTCAGCAATGTCAAAGCTATGTGATCAATCGCGATGACAATCTGACGCGTCCATTGATTGCAGATAGTACACCAATGCGTAGTTTTGGTTTGAATGCGCCTGATATGAATGATTTTGGCATATTGCGTGACATTGATGGTACGGTCTGGTTGGCGAAGGGTCGTCATCGTTTGCTGGCGACGCGTGAAATGAAAATTCAGGGCAGCCATAATGCTGCTAATGCGTTAGCTGCGTTAGCGTTAGGCGAGGCTGTAGGCTTGCCCATGGATGCGATGTTACAGACCTTACGTGAGTTTGTTGGCTTGGCGCATCGTTGCCAATTTGTCGCTGAGCAAGATGGCATACGTTTTTATAATGATTCCAAGGGCACGAACGTTGGTGCAACGCTGGCTGCAATCGAAGGTTTAGGCGCTGCACTGACATCGACAGTGGCGAGTAAGCATAGCGGTAAATTAGCCGTGATTCTTGGCGGTGTAGGCAAAGGGCAAGATTTTAAACCTTTGGCGCTCCCGTTAGGTAAGTTCGCGCGAGTCGTGGTGTTGATCGGTGAAGATGCCCCGATTATCGAAGCGGCAGTGAAAGCGACGTTAGTAGAACATCATGTGGCGTTGATTCATGCAAAGACACTGGACGATGCCTTGCGCGTTAGCCGTGAGGCTTGCCAATCTGGCGATGCCGTATTGTTGTCGCCAGCCTGTGCAAGTTTTGATATGTTCTTGAATTATGAAGATCGTGGTAGACAGTTTGAACAACTGGTTTTATCAAATTAGGCTTTTATTAAATTAAATTTTATTAATCAGTGATGACGTTGAATAGGATGAAGTAGGGATGGGAAATGGTTTCTAAAGCAGTAAAAGACGTTCAATTACGATTACGTGCTTTTTGGAAAGGTTTCATTTCGATCCCTTCGCTTGCCGATGAGTTGACGGCTCGCCGTGTATTGATGTTCAGTATAATTTCACTGATTTGCATCGGTACGACCATGATTGGTTCAGCGTCGATTCCGTATGGTGATTATAAATTTAATGCACCGTTTTACTTTATTGATCGACAATTGATTTATCTGTTTCTTGGCGTGATTACTGTATTTTTTTCGATGCGGGTACCGTTGAAGTTTTGGCTCAATCAAACTTTTCTGTTGTGGGCGATTGTCCTAGTCCTGCTGATCATCGTGTTGATTCCAGGTATTGGCGCGAACATCAATGGTTCAAAGCGTTGGATTCGTTTGATTGGGTTTACCTTCCAGCCGTCGGAGCTTGCGAAGTTCGTCATGGTACTGTTTACCGCAGATTATGTGGTGCGTCGTGAGGATGAAATTCGCTTTAGTTGGACGGGTTTTTTTCGTCTACTCGTGCCCATGTCAACGGTGCTTTTTTTACTACTACTAGAGCCAGATCTAGGTGCAAGTGTCGTCGTGGTTGCTAGTATGATGACGGTGTTTTTTCTTGCAGGTGCGCCGTTGCGTCAGTTTGGGGTCATGCTAGCTGCGGCTTTGCTGGCGCTGGCTGCGGCGATTATTTTTGAGCCCTATCGTCTACGGCGGATGACCTCATTTGCCAATCCTTGGGATGATGAGTTGGGTGCTGATTATCAGCTTAAACAAAGTTTAATTGCGTTTGGTCGTGGGGAGATTACGGGGACAGGACTCGGTCATAGTGTCCAAAAACTGTCTTATTTACCTGAAGCACATACTGACTTTTTGCTGGCAATTATTGGTGAAGAACTAGGTTTTGTTGGTATTGCTTGTTTATTTACCTTGCTGATTGTCATGGTCGTATCTTGTATGCGGATAGGACATCGTGCTTTGGTCAATCAGTATGCTTCCGCAGGTTATCTGGCTTATGGTATTGCTACGATTTTCTTATTGCAGATTCTGGTCAATGGCGGCATGAATATGGGCTTGTTACCGACTAAAGGTCTGACGCTTCCGTTTATTAGCTATGGTGGAACATCGTTAATCATGTCGCTGATGATGATTGGTGTCCTGCTTCGGATTGATCAAGAAACACAAAAACCGAAGCCACGTAGTGCGCGTGATGCGTATTTGAGTGGTTGAATTTGAGTCAGATTCTTCAAATAGAAAACCCCATTAAACTATTCGTTTGATGGGGTTTTTTATGATGAGTTATACTAAACCTACAAAATAAGTAATCACAATTCAAAGCGATGCGCACTGAGAGGAGTCGAAGTGCCTCACGGTTACTCGCAGGTTTCAACTTTGCAAAATATTTTAATTTTTGTGACTGGTATTAAATAAAAATCCCCTCAAGTTGTGAGCCTCTTGGAACCCGTGATAAATCCCAATGAGTCATTGCGCTTTTTAAGAATTCATCAGGCGTATCCGCTTCAACCAAAACCTGCCCCAACGCCACAAATGCTTTTTGCAGCGTCGCAACGATTTCGGTTTTCGGTAAAGGCACGGCAAGGTTTTGTTTCGATAGCTTTTGACCTTGTGCATTCATAGCCAGTGGAATATGGCAATAAATGGGCTCAATCGACGATAGATAGGGGAGTTGAAGCCTATTGAGGCATTTGCGCAGCCAGATTTGTCGAACCGTGTTATCCAATAAATCTGCACCACGCACGATATCTGTGACGCCTTGTCGCATATCGTCCACGACGACAGCGAGTTGATAGCTAATAATCCCATCACGGCGGCGCAATACAAAATCACCTCTCGTTTGTCTCAAATTTTCGCACACTTGACCTTGGATGCGATCCGTGAAGCAGATGGTTTTATCGAGCGTTTTTAAGCGAATGGCATTGCCCTCAAAAGGTAAACCTTTATCGCGGCAGGTATTTGGATAAGCAGAAAGACCCGTTAGTTGTTTACGACTACAGGAGCATGCGTAAACGAGGTTTTGAGCTTTCAGCGCATCGATCATGTGATTGTAGTTTTCGAGATGATCTTGCTGGCGTTCTATGGAGCAATCTGCATATAAACCATAAGTGACGAGGGCTGACAGAATACGGTGTTCTGCACCCGTTTGATTGCGGGGAATATCGGTATCTTCGATTCTGACTAACCAGCGACCGTTTTGGGTGCGGGCTTCACACCAACTGGCGAGGGCCGTGATCAGTGAGCCAAAATGCAAAGGGCCGGTTGGCGATGGCGCAAACCGACCCGTATAGGCAGTGAATTGAGACAAGATGGCTCACCTCACAACATTAAGAACAATGTGTATTAGCCGTTGTTTTGCTTTTCTTTGATTTCAGCCAAAGTTTTGCAGTCGATGCATTGAGTGGCTGTTGGGCGAGCCTCAAGGCGGCGTAAACCAATTTCGATGCCGCAGGTTTGGCAATAGCCATAATCTTCATCGTCGATATCTTTCAGAGATTTTTCGATTTTACGAATCAATTTACGTTCACGATCACGCGTGCGTAATTCAATCGCAAACTCTTCTTCTTGAGTCGCTCGATCGTTCACGTCAGCCATGACGTTTGATTCGTCTTGCATATGGTTCATGGTGCGATCCACTTCTTGCATGAGTTCAGCTTGCCATGCGTTGAGGATACGTCGGAAGTGATCCAACTGACCATCAGCCATATACTCTTCACCAGTCGCGAGGACGTAAGGCTCAATGCCATATAAGCTAGCAGCCGTGCCACCTAGTGTTGAGGCACCCGCTTTAGTTTTTGGTTTTGCAGAGCTTTTGCGTGGAGTCTTGATCGAGTCGGTCATAGTTTGGTTACCGTTGCTGGTGTTGCTTCATGGACGGAGTTGATTTCACCGTCTTGAAGTGCGATGTCAGAATGTTTTTCAGCGCGTCTTTTATCATGATTTTTGGCACTAAGCAAGATTTTGCGTAAAATCATTTGAAACTTCTACATGACGCGTGGTTTGTAACGTTTTAGCTGAAGGCATGCATGGGATTAATAACCCTGAGAGTTGAAATCCAACCCTTCGGGCATTCGTGAAATCCGTGAGACGCCACTCTCTATTCGACCATCATGATATAAGTCAAACCAGCGATAGCCGGGTGGTAAAATATCCACGCTAAAGGTTTCACTATTCGGTTTGAATTGAATACAGGTTGAAGGACATGACCAAATTTGGATTGAGCCACGTGTCGCTTCGAAAACTTGATGCACATGTCCATGAATAACTGCCTTGACTTGAGATGCACTATCAATTACTTCCCAAAATTCATTTGCGTTAGATAGTCCGCACTGATCAAGCCAAGTTGAGTTAATTTTAAGGGGGTTGTGATGTAGTGCAACGATAATATGCCGATCGGGATAGGATTTGAGCTGCTCTGTGAGCCAGTTCAACTCTTTGCTCGAAAAAGCCCCTTCAGTCTCATGATCATTGCTGGAGTTCAGCATGATAACAAGCCATTGCTGACCCAATTCGATGAGATTTTTGTTTGCTTGTTGCTGAGGCGTTTCAAGTAGTAAGTGGTTTAAATCGTGATTGCCCTGCAGCCAGATACAAGGTTGCTCTAGTGTCTTCATGCGATCTAAAAATCGAGCATATGTCGTGGCAGAAGGGGTTTGCGCGATATCACCCGTTGCAATAATGAGTAATACGGTGTTGACTATAGATGCTTGTTCTTTAGGGTTTTGCAGTGAGTGCTCTTGTTTTATTAATTCAATAACCGATTGAAAGCTGTTCTCAGTATTCATACCAAGAAAACAGGTTTTTGGATCCTCAAATAAATGAGTATCCGTAATTTGTACCATACGAATCGGTCTAGTCTGATCGTTTGAGACAATCGACAACATATTGGTCAACAAATGAATGCTCCCGTCAATTATTTTTATCTTGCTTTATTTAATTTAAGCTGATTAAAAATAAGTTTAACACAGTGTTTATATTTTATACATTGATAGTAAAAATACCACATCTGTAGGGAAATGGCACCATATCCTCATACATTAAAAAAATCGCACCAAAAGAGCGCGAAATGTGATTTATAGTGGTGCGTTAACTGAAATTTGGCTGATTTGCGCTTTTATTGAACACATTTTGATGAAAAATTTATAGTTTCAACGCAAATTTTGACAGCTTCATGATGCACTCACGTATCAAAATACAAGTGTCTTGTGAACTTGGCATGACATTTGTATTAAATATTATGACGACAAAAGATGTCTCACCCTTTAAAGATGATTTTAGTTAAAGGATTAGTGATTTCCATAATTGATGTAAATTGATGTTCTTGAGGAGCAGTATATGAAAGCAGCAATCGTTAAAGCAGCCACTTTAAAAACGTTGGTATCATCTTTGGTTCTGTTGGGCGGCTTGAGCCAAGTTGCGCATGCAGATGATGCGAGCCCTAATCTTGTCCTAGCGGGCACTCCGTATGAAGGTAACCTCACTGGTAATATCGGTGTTTACTCAAAATACATCCTTCGTGGTATTACACAAACTTATGGTCCATTGTTACCAGACGGCGCAAAAGGTTCTGATGGTCCAGAAATGGATACCCCGGCACTACAAGGTGGTGTTGATTACGTGTTTAAAAATGGCTTCTACGCTGGTTATTGGTTCTCAACATTAGGCTATAGTTATGCAAGCTTGAATCCAAACGCAAGTGGCAAGCATTCTCAAAACTCAACTGAAAGCGATATTTACGGTGGTTACACTGGCTCTATCGGTACTACGGGTATTGGCTACACTGTTGGTGGTACTGTTTATGTGTATACACCAGGCTGGGAATCAACAGGTTATGAAACTAAACTTGGTTTGAGCTACGGCGAAGTCGGTATCACTGCACAAACATTACTGAATGATGTGACCTTTGGTAATAAAGGTGATACATATTTCCTAGCAACATGGACACATGCGTTGCCGAAAGACTTCATATTCACAGGTCAATTGGGTGCATATGCGTATAAGAAAGACGGTGATTTTGTTCCAAAAACAACAGACTCAACGTCGTTTGCTTTCCGTCATGCAACACTCGGATTGTCACATGCATTGCCGATTAAAGGTGGCACATGGGGCTTCCAATACATCATTGGCGGCGATAACCGTTACGGCGTGAAACAAGACAATACGATCGTTGGTTCATTGGGTCTGACTTTCTAAGACTGAATGCCAAAGTGTGATTGATGGAACGCCATAACTTATTAGTTTACGTTGTGGCGTTTTTTATTGGCTTGATTATGATTTCACCTTAAATTTTCTACTTAGAAGTTAGATTCTTTATTCACACTACAATCCGCACATGAACCTGATTCATGCTAAAATGAGCGGTTTTCACCCAATTGGCGCGCTGCGCCGAACTTCTACGCATTGATGACCCATAATATGTCTGTTCCTCATACTATCTCTGGCGCTACGCCCAAACCTTTGTTTGATTACGATAAACATTGGGCGTCGTGCTTTGAACCTGCGCCTTTCTTGCCGATGAGTCGTGCGGAAATGGACGTGCTGGGCTGGGACGCCTGTGATGTGATCATTATTAGCGGTGATGCGTATGTCGATCATCCATCTTTTGGGATGGCGATTATTGGTCGTTTGCTGGAAGCACAAGGCTTTCGCGTCGGGATTATTGCTCAGCCAGATTGGCATTCAGCGGATGCGTTTAAAGCGTTGGGCAAACCTGTGTATTGCTTCGGTGTGACCGCAGGCAACATGGATTCGATGATTAACCGTTATACGGCAGATCGTAAAATTCGCTCGGATGATGCGTATTCGCCAAACAATGCCCCTGATAAACGTCCAGATCGCGCGGCGGTGGTGTATTCACAGCGTTGCCGTGAAGCGTATTCCGATGTGCCCATTATTTTGGGCGGGATTGAAGCAAGTTTACGTCGTATAGCTCATTATGACTATTGGCAAGACAAAGTACGCCGTTCAATTATTACCGATGCCAAAGCTGATATTTTGCTTTATGGTAATGCTGAACGCGCGATTGTTGACGTGGTACATCGTCTGGCGAAAGGCGATCGTATCGATCAAATCACAGATTTACGTGGCACGAGTTTTATTCTCAATGATGCGCGTAAAGTGGCGAAAGCAGGTTATTTTGAAGTTGCCAGTAATGATGTAGATAGTCCAGGTCGCGTCGATGCGATTATCAATCCGTATGTAATGACGGAAGATTTACCGAGCTGTGATGTCGAAAAAAGCAATCCGAAAAATCCAAATCCTTCGACCTATGAAGGCTTTGTCAAAGAAGTTGTGCCGAATCCAATTGTGAATGCGGATATCGTCGATAGCCGAAAAGTGGACGAAGATACGCAAATCGTATCGTTGCGTCCTGCTCCGAGCAAAGCGATTAAGCATCGTATGCCAGCGCGTGAGCACTCGGTGATTCGATTGCCTGATTACGATCAGGTGATAAATGATCCTGTGTTGTACGCCCATGCCAACCGCATTTTGCATTTAGAAACCAATCCAGGTAATGCGCGTGCGATGGTGCAGCGTCATGGTGATCGGGATGTGTGGCTGAATGCGCCGCCGATTCCATTGTCGACTGAAGAAATGGACTATGTCTTTGATTTGCCTTACGCGCGGATTCCGCATCCAGCCTATGGCGATGCGCGGATTCCTGCCTATGACATGATCAAGTTTTCGGTCAATATCATGCGTGGCTGCTTTGGTGGTTGTACGTTCTGTTCGATTACCGAACACGAAGGTCGCATTATCCAGAATCGTTCAGAAGAGTCGATTCTGCGCGAAGTGGAAAGTATCCGTGATACGACGCCTGGTTTTACAGGTATTATTTCTGATCTGGGTGGGCCAACGGCGAATATGTATCGCTTAGCCTGTAAAGATCCAGAAATTGAAAAGAATTGCCGTAAACCATCGTGTGTTTATCCGGGCGTTTGTGAGAATTTAGAAACTGATCATAGCCATCTGACCCAGCTTTATCGCAAAGCGCGTGAGCTGAAAGGCGTGAAAAAGATTCTGATCAGTTCAGGTCTGCGCTACGACTTGGCGGTGCTCAATCCTGAATATGTTAAAGAGTTGGTGACGCATCACGTTGGCGGTTATCTGAAAATTGCGCCTGAGCATACCGAAGGCGGCCCGTTGTCTAAGATGATGAAGCCAGGGATTGGTGCGTATGATCGATTCAAGCAACTGTTTGATCGCTTTAGTAAAGAAGCGGGCAAAGAACAGTATTTGATTCCGTATTTCATCGCGGCACATCCAGGTACGACCGATCAAGACATGATGAATTTGGCGATGTGGTTGAAGAAAAATGGCTTCCGTGCGGATCAGGTGCAGACGTTCTATCCTTCGCCTATGGCAACTGCTACAACCATGTACCACACGTCCAAAAATCCATTGCGTAAAGTGAGTCGTGGTAGTGAGACGGTTGATATTGTGAAAGGCGATAAACGTCGTCGTTTGCATAAAGCCTTCTTGCGCTACCATGATCCAAATAACTGGCCGTTGCTGCGTGAGGCGCTGAAGAGTATGGGACGTGCTGATTTGATTGGTAATGCCAAGCATCAGTTGATTCCGACTAATCAGCCGTTGAATAAAGAGTCTGGCGAATACAGCACTGCGCGGAAGAAAAATTCGTCAGTTGCAGGTGATTCTAAGAAACGCTCTACATCACTGCCGACTGTGCAGCCGAAGAAAGGTCAAATTTTGACGCAGCATACAGGCTTACCGCCGCGTGTGACGGGTGCGAAGAAACAGAAGGTTTAGTTTCTTAATAGTCGTTTTGAGTTGAATGTTGGCGCTCGTGCTTTGAAGTCTTCCCTGAGGGGAAGATTTAGAAGGGGGCGCTTTTTTATGTGTGAAGTTTAATCAATCATTCATTCATAAATGATCGAATTTTTTTCTTATTTTTACTGATTTTATTCATTCCGAATAGCATTAAAAGAAACGGGACAATGAGTATTAAGACTAATTCTGATCTTGCTGATGATACGTGATAATCCATTTGGTCATCCTTTATATTACGTCCTTCGACCCAGATTTTTGTAGGAATATTTTCAGGTAGAAAGAATTTTCCTAAATAAATTCTTTTATAGATAACTTTTACATCGACATCAAATAACTTGATACAGCTATTACTATTGAAATTGCCTCCTGCATTAGCGAAATACGAAATAAAAGGATTGTATTTTGTATTTCCTGCCTCTGGTTTATCGGGCACAAAAAACTTTCCTACTTGAATACTACTCAAAGTATTAGCACTATCTGTTTGGACATATAAATATAAATAGTCGATCTTTGCACGACCTTTCCAACTGTCAACACCATAGCAAATCGTAGAAATTTTAGTTTGAATGACTCTATCTGGCCAAATTAAGTCGGTACACGATGGACCAAAAGTAATAACTATCAGAATGATAAAGATTGATATCTTATATAGGTCTTTCTTGATTTTAGAGTTTTGGTTCTTGAGTTTTTCGATTGATTCCTTTTGTATTGTTAAAGTTTCTTTGATTGTTATTGATGGCTGCACTGGTGCAGTTTCAATTTTTTTATCTTGGTTGTCTTGCATTCACATTAACTTATAAATAGAGTGTTAAAGCATTATGAAATATAAGAATTTCACGCAGTATTTTTAATCAATATTCTTTATGAGCTTTCATCAATCAAATCGAAACAGTCTGCACCATGAATGGCCTTCAATAAATCATCAGGCACTAATCCAACATCTAACCCACGCTTACCACCACTGACATAAATTTTTTCAAGTGCCTTTGCTGACTCATCCAAAGCTGTTTTCAGTAATTTCTTTTGACCAATCGGACTTATTCCACCTACCAAATAACCTGTAATACGTTCTGCCTCATCTGGCTTCGCCATCCGAACTTTCGTCAGTCCAAAAGCATGAGCCGCCTTCTTCGAACTCATCGTATGGGTGACAGGAATAATCGTAACGAAAAACTGTTTTTCATCGGTAATGAGCAAAGTTTTGAAAACAGATTCCATGGGCAGATTGAGTTTTTCCGCAGCTTCCAAACCGAAGTTTGTACATGCGGGATCATGTTCGTATTCAAGAAACTAAAAGGAACTTTTAGTTTCTTGAGCAAGTTACATGCAGGTGTCATTTTAAATCTCTATTTTCAAAACTTAAGCATGCCGAGCATGACAATTGATTTCATGATCATTCACCATCCCCATACTCTGCATGAAAGCATAACAAGTCGTTTCACCGACAAAGCGGAAACCTGCTTTTTTTAATGCCTTAGACATGGCTGTACTTTGTGCGGTCTTAGTTTGTCCATCACGATAACTTTCTAAATGATTTACGATCGTTTTACCGTCAACAAAACACCATAGCCATTCAGCAAAATCAACGCCTTGTGCTTGCATGGCTAAATAGGCTTTTGCGTTATCACGTATCGCAGATAGTTTTCCGATATGACGAATCAATCCAGCATCAGTCACCAACTCCGCCAAATGTTCGTCAGTTAACGCCGCAACTTTGATAGGGTCAAAGTTAAAGAAACGCTTGCGGTAATGCTCACGTTTTCTGAGCACCGTAATCCACGATAATCCTGCTTGCTGACTTTCTAGGCAAATTTTTTCAAACAATTTAATCGGATCATATTGTGGGCGACCCCATTCCTCGTCGTGGTAGGCTTGATAAAGTGGATCATTGCTACACCAGCCACAGCGTTGAACAGTTAAGTTGGAATTTGGCATTATTTTCTCAATGAATTTACGAGAAGGTCGTGGTTTTAAGCATTTTGCAATTATACTGACAGTAGAATTTGATTTTAGCGACTTATTGTTTTGATTGAGTCGCATTTATTAAGCCGTTTTTAAAGGGATCACCCACTGTATGTCAACCAGTCCATTCATTATATTTCAACATATTGTTCCACAGCGTGGCTTAAGTCATTTGGTTGGCGCGTTGGCAGCAAGCAAAATTGGTTTTGTTAAAAATACGTTTATTAAGACCTTTGCGCATCATTACAACATTGATATGTCTTTGGCAGAAGAAGAAAATTTGACGGCGTATGCGAGTTTTAATGACTTCTTTACGCGTTCATTAAAAGACGGCGTGCGTGCGATTGATGCAACGCCAAATTCAGTAGTTTCACCTGCAGATGGTGCGATTTCGCAGTTAGGTAAGATTGTTGGCGATAATGTGTTTCAAGCGAAAGGTCAGTCCTTTTCAGTTGATAAATTAATTGGTGATGTCGCGCTTGCTGCACCATTTAAAAATGGTGAGTTTGCGACCGTATATTTATCACCGCGTGATTATCACCGTGTGCACATGCCGTTTGCTGGACGTTTGACGGATACGTTGTATATTCCGGGTGAGTTGTTTTCAGTGAATGGCACAACTGCGCAAAATGTCCCTGGTTTATTCGCGCGTAATGAGCGAATGGTCTGTTTATTTGATACCACGGTCGGTCGTATGGCGGTGGTATTGGTCGGCGCGATGATCGTGGCAGGTATTGAAACGGTTGCGACAGGCAAGGCAAACCCAACGGGTAAAATCGAACATGTTAAGCATGATCTGCAACTCGATAAAGGCGCAGAGCTTGGACGTTTTTATTTGGGTTCAACAGCAGTTGTTTTGTTTGAACCAAATAAAATGAATTGGCTGGATTCAGTTGCCGCTGAAAGTGCAGTGGTGATGGGTGGCAAAATGGGTGTTACTGTTTAGGCTATAAAGCGAGTTTGGCGGTAGGGGCAGACCTATGTGTCTGCCCTAAACCATAAAAAGCGGAAGAACACTTAGGTTCTCCCCTATAATACAAATACCTGTTTAAAATAAGAAAAGTTAAATAGCTCATTGAGCGGAGTCGAAATGGGCGGTGTTTGCGTATCGCCTCACTTCGACAGGCTCAGTGATCTTGAGGTTATTTAATCCTTTAGTGCTGCAGTTACAATAATTTCAACAAGTAACGTCGGATCAGCGAGCTTCGCTTCGCTGGTAGCGCGGACTGACGCATAACCTTCGGGTACCCACGCATCATAAATCTCATTCATCGCATCAAAATCAGCGATATCTTTGAGCCAAATAATCACTTGCAAGACGTGTTCACGCGATGAGCCTGCATCGATAAGCAGTCGATCAACATGCGCCAAGGCTTCAGTGGTTTGTTCTGCAACCGTTTGAGTTGTTTCGCCCACTTGCCCAGCTAGATAAACAGTATTGCCGTGAATGACGATTTCGCTCATGCGGCAGCTAGTGTGGATACGCGTGATTGACATGCATTGATCCTTGGAAATAAAGACGGAGGTTGTATTTAACCTACTTACTGATTTGTTGGTAGGGAATGTTAATCAGAACAAATAGACATGGCTAAGACCCATGATCTGTTTTTTTACGAATCGGATTAAACCGTTCCCCATCATCATTCGCAAGTTTATTTTGGCTGCGGATCGCATGATGATCGCTGTCAAATAATCCTTCTAACTCAATCATCGCGGCACGTGCCGATTCGACCAGTTTCACGTCATCATCATAGACGGCTTGTTGACGCTCTAGCAGTTCTTCATCGTAATCTCTAAACACATCAATACTTTCTTCCGCAGTTGCTTCATCAAAACCAAGTGCAAGCAAAGACGCATGCGCCATGCCAAGTGAAGATAAATAGGTCTCGCGCCAAATCAGTTTCACGCCAGCTTCGCGTAACTGGTAATAATGATTACGATCGCGCGCGCGGGCAATGATTTTTAGTTTCGGATAGGTGCGTTTGAGATATTCAGCAGTGATGACCGCTTGTTCTGGATCATCCAATGTCAGGACAAACAATTCGGCGTGGGCGATGCCCGCAGAGCGTAATAATTCAGGATTAGTCGGGTTACCGTAATACACAGCATTACCAAATTTACGCACGAAATCGACCTGCCGCGCATCTTTTTCAATTGCTGTAAATTCAATGTGATGCATCCGCAAAATACGTCCAACGATTTGTCCAATCCGTCCAAAACCAGCAATGATCACCTTGTGCTCATGATTAGGAATTTCATCAAATTCACGTTCTGGCACAGCTTTAGCAAAGCGCGGTTCAAAGAATTTTTCTAATAATAAAAAGGCGAGCGGTGTCATTGCCATGGATAACGTCACAATCAGAATCAATGGCTCAGCAATTGCAATCGGTAACACTTTTTGCGAAACGGCGGTATTGAACACCACGAAAGCGAACTCCCCACCTTGCGCCAACGATACGCCCAAACGGACACTAGTCGGCAGGCGATTACCCATTAAACGCGCAATACCAAATAGAATGATGAACTTAAACGTCATCAATCCCAAAGCGCCACCAATGACCAAAAATGGCTCATCCGCGATTAACAGGAGGTTGGTACTCATGCCTACTGACATGAAGAATAAACCCAATAACAGCCCTTTAAATGGCTGAATACTGGCTTCAATTTCATGGCGATATTCGGAGTCGGCAAGTAAAACGCCAGTCAGGAATGCTCCCAGAGCGACACTGATATTGAGCTGGTTCATTAGCATTGCCACGCCCAAAATGAAGAATAGGGCAACTGCAGTGAGTAGTTCGTTTGCGCCGCTGCTCACAATAAGGCGGAACAAGGGACGCACAACAATACGGCTCGCGAGGACTAAGCCAATGAATACACCAACAACTTTGGCAAAGTAAACAAAGTTAAATCCTTGTTCATCGGGTTGTAAGCCTGCATGACTGAGCAAGGGAAGTGCGGCTAATAGCGGAATCACAGCAATATCTTGGAATAACAGAATCGCAAACGCATCACGCCCATGTGCGCTGGCGAGTTGGTTTTTTTCACTGAGGAGTTGCAACACAAATGCAGTAGATGACAGCGCAAAACCGAAACCGATGATGAAGCTGGTACTGAGCTGACTTTTCAGGTCAATGCCAAAAATTGTCGATGAAGGCCCGCCGACCAAGAGCCAGATTGTGAACATTAAAATAACGCCCGTCACCAGCACTTGTAGCCCACCTAACATAAAAATCGGTCGACGTAATGCCCAAAGTCGTGAGGGTTGCAGTTCTAAACCAATCAGAAACAGCAGCATGAACACGCCATATTCAGCGAAGTGCATGACTGCTTCGGTATCACCCGCTACATTAAAACCACTTGGACCCAATACAACGCCAGTTAATAAATAACCCAAAACGGTGGCTAGACCAAAGCGTCGACCCAGCGGCACGAGTAATATTGCCGCACCTAAAAAAATGGTAACTTGAACCAAAAGCGACATGGGTCAAACACTCCAGAAAACATTGACCAATTTAAGACACGCTGTATCTTTAGATCATATCAAGTGAATATGAATCTAGGGTGATCCAAATGAGTTTTTCTACAAAAAATCAATCAAAGTAATGCGTTCTCTATCATAAACAGCTAAAGTCGTGGGTATGTAAACCTTATCGCAACATGAGCAGGATTTACGAAAAAAATTCTGTCACAAAATCTAAATGATATGAGTAAGATTAGAGCCTAACCATCCTATGAAGTCATTACCTCCATCAGAATTATCGAAGAATCATCATTCAAATTTACTCATTTGGGCTCTTCTTTTTATGGTGATGTTGAGTGGCTTGGTTTACTTAGGCATTAAAATGAAACAGCGGCGGCTTGAAAATCCTACCGTGCAATCAAGTACTCCCTTGCAACATTCAGCGGTCACCACTCATGTCAAACCTGCCCAATATAACTTGGTGCAGTTTGAAAATATTTTGGCCAAGCTGCAAGTGCAAAAGGTCAGTGATCCTGTCGTTTATAAAATCAGTATGCTGTTGAACGATGATACTAAAAGTTCAGCGAATCAGGATCATATTGCACTGTGGCAACAAGGACAAAAACAACTGACCTCAGTAAAGGCGACAGCGCATGCTGGTATAGATTTGAGAGAGTTGAACTTGCAAAGTTTGAGCACAAAACCGCCTGTCACGATTCATTTGCCACCTGCTCGTATTACCTTGATTCAGATTGATCATGTTACTGTGTATGATGTTAAAACTGGTCAACCATCGACCGTACAATTGGGCTTGTCACTCACCAATGCTCAGGAGCGCGCCATTAAAGCGCAAATAGAGCGCGAATTTTGTCGGTCTGAAGTATTAAAAACGACAACCGAAAATACACATCAGCATGTGATTTCTTTACTAAATGAAATGAATCTATCAATTATTGTTCAAATCGCTGAACCGATGGAATGTATGCAGACTGCGAGCTAGTGTTTGATTTTTGACTTCTTTTGAAATCAAAAAAAACTGCGTGATCTAAGACAATTCCATCGGATCAATATCCAGCGAGGCACGCACGCCGCGTCGCTCAGGAATATGCCACAGCGCAGGCCACCATGGATCGATCAATTGATGGAGTAATCGTCTGTCGCGTGATTGAATCAAGACATGTCCACGAAACACACCCGCACGTTTTTCCATCGGTGCAGGAATCGGCCCCCAGATTTCAAAGCAATGCTTCGCCTCGTTTTGACTTTCGTCAATTTGAGCCTTGAGTGCGGCAATCGCCGCGTTGAGGAATGCTTCAGTTTTTGCAGTACTTGGAGATTCTGCGCGGATGAGTACCGCGTGACGATAGGGTGGAAGCAGGGCTTGCCGCCGTTCAGTCAACATCTGCTTAGCAAACGCATGATAACCGTCACGGATGAGTGTCAATAACAATGGGTTTTCGGGATAGCGCGTTTGGATCAAGACTTGTCCTGCTTTACTGCCACGCCCAGCGCGTCCAGCCACTTGCATAATCAACTGCGCCATCCGCTCAGGCGCACGAAAATCGACACTCAAGAATCCACCATCGACATCAACAATCGCAACCAACGTCACGTGCGGGAAGTGATGACCTTTTGCCAGCATTTGAGTGCCGAGTAAGATTGCCGCGCCTGCTTGATTGGCGCGCTGGTAAATCCTCTCCCAACTACCGACGCGACTTGTGGTATCTCGACCAACTCGAATCAGGGGTTTATCTGGAAAACGTGCGACTAAGGTTTCTTCAAGTCGCGCCGTGCCAGTTCCTGTTGGCAGCAGATTGACCGATTTACACTCAGGGCAATCTGTTGGCAAGCGACTTTGATAACCGCAATGATGGCAATGCAAATGCTGCCTTGGCGTGTAATGCACCGTGAGATGCGCATCGCAACGTGGACAATCCGCTTGCCAGCCGCAGGAATCACACAATAAAACGGGCGCAAAGCCGCGACGATTTAGAAAAACGAGAACCTGTTCTTCTGCTTTTAGCCGCGTTTCAATGGCATCCAGCAGTTGCATGCTTAAACCGCTTTCACGTTTCTTACCGCGTAAATCGATCAAGCGAATCTGTGCAAATTCAGCGTCACCTGCACGTTCCGTCAGATGCAAATGGATTAGTTTCTTTTCACTTGCGAGATGCAGGCTTTCAAGCGATGGTGTTGCTGAACCCAACACGACAGGGCATCGCGCATCAAAGCCACGTTTTAAGGCGACATCACGCGCGTGATAACGGAAGGTATCTTGTTGTTTGTAAGAAAGATCATGTTCTTCATCAATGATAATCATGCCTAGGCGCGGCATCGGCGTAAACACCGCGGAGCGCGTACCAATGACAATATTTGCCTCACCCGTTTGTGCGGCTTGCCAAGCGCGTAAACGGGCGACATCGGTCATATTGGAGTGCAGCATGACGATTTCAGCATGGAAGCGTGCTTTAAAACGGTTGATCGTTTGCGGTGTTAAACCAATTTCAGGCACAAGCACTAACACTTGTTGCCCAGCTTTAAGCACAGGCTGCATGGCTTGCAAATAGACTTCGGTTTTACCGCTGCCTGTTAAACCATTGAGCAGAATACCCTGAAATTTGCCAATCGCTTTGTGAATTTGATTGATTGC
>JACMMY010000230.1 GCA_014378805.1 Moraxellaceae bacterium | reverse complement strand
GCGGTACTAATTCTTATCTTATTCCCTAAAATATTATTAAATATGGAAATAATCATACATAACTTGATTGCTGCCGTCGATAATTTAGAAACATCAAAATACGTTTAAAATTTTATTAGACCTCGACGATGTGCTATCGTTCCCCCTTACCGTAAACCGATCCCGCATGAAACCACTCTCACTCATGGCACTCACTGCCGAAGCTGGCTTTGTCTTTAATGGCATCATGAATGCCGATAGCGACCCAACCGATGGACTTGAGCTGAACTACAGCAAAGATCGTGCGATGCCAATTCGTGAGCATCTACAAGTGGCTGAACTGAATAACATCGACGTACTCCCCGAATACTTGCTCATCAAAAAACTGGTTGAAGAAAAATTCCCGCTGATTTTCGTCACAGGCGGTGCAGGTACAGGCAAAAGTACCTTTATTAAATGGCTCATGAAGCAATTTAAAGGTACCACCTTACTCAGCGCGCCAACAGCCATGGCAGCGATTAACATCGAAGGAAAAACCCTTCACTCACTCTGCCAACTGCCCCCCGCGTGGATTGTCAAAAAAGACATCAAACACGCACCACACCGCACCGACATCAAAGAAGCCAAACTGCTCATCATTGACGAAATATCCATGGTCACGGCAAATCTACTCGACGGCGTGAGTGCTTTTTTAAGACAAAACCGTGAGGGTGATAGCGCCTTTGGCGGCATGACCGTGATTATGGTGGGTGATCTATTTCAGTTGCCACCCGTTGTTAGTGAAGCATCTAAGCCCTTATTTGATCGTATTTATGGCTCCGCAAAATTCTTTAAAGCACGCTGTTTACGCAATACGCCGTATTACGCCGTTGAGTTAAAAAAGACTTTTCGTCAATCTGATCAAGAATTTGTCAACATTTTGACTAAAATTAGAGAACGCGTTGATATTGAAGAATCGCTGCGTCAGTTGAATGATGGTTGCACCATTACCGATACACCGCCGATTGATGCAGTCTGGCTTTCACCGCGTAATGTAGAAGTTGAAAGTCGTAACACACGCGAACTCGATAAACTCGATGCAACTGTGAAAGCCTACCAAGGCAAACTCACAGGTCAATTCAAAGCAGACCGTCTGCCCTCACCGATGGAACTGGTGCTAAAAATTGGCGCACAAGTCATGTTCACCAAAAACGACATGAATCGCCGCTGGATCAATGGTTCTGTCGGTACAGTCGTCAAAATGGGCGAAGAAAAAATCACCGTAAAAATGTCCTGCTCACTTAAAAAAGTTGAGGTCGAACGTGATGAATGGCTTGAGTACCAATATCGCTGGGGAATGATTGACGAAGAACTTGAACGCTTTGAAACAGGCAGTTTTATACAGTTTCCGCTGGTATTGGCATGGGCAATGACCATCCATAAAAGCCAAGGTCGCACATTGGAAAAAGTTCACCTAAATCTCGGTCAAGGCGCATTTGAAACAGGTCAAACTTATGTCGCGCTCAGTCGCTGTCGAACGCTAGAAGGACTTTCATTGGCAAGGCCTTTAGTTGCTGCTGACATTCTCGTCGATCAAGAGTCCAAAGACTTTTATCAACATCTCCGCGCAATTATTAACAAACTGCCTGCGGATAAGATGATGGATAAGATAGAGAATCCTTAGTTTATAAGATCAAAAGTAAATCCCATCCATGAAAAGCACTGCTTCGCAAGACGAAGTGTCCCTTTGCAAAGGGAGGAGCTTTTACCCTCCTTAGAAAAATGAGGGCAAGGGAGGATATGCTTTTGACTTTAATTCAGAATAATCATAAAAAGATGGCTGAGCCTGTCGAAGCCTTTTCGACACTTATACACCCTTCGACAAACTCAAGGAACTGCATAAACAGTTAATGCAAAATCCGCTTACTCAACACTTGTTTAGACTTATCCACCAATAACTGATTCAACATCTGACTCACCAACGCCACCGTCATACTCGCCGTCAAACCAATCGAACCATTCATTTTCTTCGTATATAAATTTCCCGCCAGCCCATGGATATGCGCGGCCCAAGATGCCGCATCAAACGCACTAAAACCCTGCGCCAGCAACGCTGAAATAACACCGGATAAAATATCACCCTGCCCCGCAACCGCTAATTCAGGTCCACCCGTTCGATTAATCAGATAACCACCATTCGGATGCATAATCACCGTGTGATGTCCTTTAAGTAACGTAATACTGTTATATTGAACAGCGATTTGCTTCGCAGCATCTAATCGATCTTTTTGCACTTCCTCTGCCGAACACCCCAATAGCCGACCAGCTTCTGCAGGGTGTGGTGTCAATATTGCTTTTAATTCCCGACTTGCAATTTTCAAACGAAATTCGTCATTTACCGCAATCATATTTAGCGCATCAGCGTCAAAAACGCTGGGTTTATTTGAATAAGTAAATATTCGCTCAAGTGCTGCGTGTGCAAGCGGATCTTGCCCCATGCCCATTCCGACCGCCAAAGCACTTGCTTCATGCAAATCAGTATCTGCCGATCTGATCATTAATTCAGGCGCGAACGGATCGACTGCCAATCGATCATCTAGCGCGTCAATCCACACTTTACCAGTACCCGCAGCCAATGCAGCACGTCCACATAACAATGCAGCACCCAACATCCCAACATTGCCCCCAATCACAGCAACACTGCCATGACTACCTTTATGGCTGTCTACTTTGCGGATCAATGTCATCAATGCTAGATCGTTCAGCTCTCGTTGGTGCATGTACCTTCCTTTTTTTATTTGGACTCAATGACTTTAAATTAAAGCATTCAGACACAAATTACGCTAACTTTCGGATGAATTAAGACTAATTTTGCATTTTTTCACTAAATGGTCACATCCTGACCACCATCAACTTGACTTCACACAAAAATCCTATAGAATACGCGCCTGTTACATGAGTTGCCTTTAGTCCCCATCGTCTAGAGGCCTAGGACATCACCCTTTCACGGTGAGTACCGGGGTTCGAATCCCCGTGGGGACGCCAAATTCGAATAAGTCTGATTCTATAAAATCAACTTATCAAAAAAAGCTTAGTGATCATTGGTCCTAGGCTTTTTTGTTGTCTCATGTTTTTTAAACAGAATAATAAATAAGCCTAGAATCATTTAAAATAGCAGGTAGGCGCTCTGCTGGAATTTTATAAAATCATAGATATGACCAACAAAACTATAAAAATTCGAAGCTGGAAAAGTACAACTAAAAATAGGTTAACTCTCTAAAATTCACTCAATATGAATAGGCAATTAGGCCACAAAATGTGGCATTTTGAGCTATACAATCGATGGTATAAAAAGGTATATAATCCACTCAATCCAAAATTGATGCGGACCTATTGTTCAATTCGTATAATCACGTATTATCCTTTTTTTAATGCGTATATTTTAGTTTTTATTTAACATAATCAATGGAGTGAAGCCATGCTGGCGCTACGAACACCTGATGAACGTTTTGTCAATTTACCCGATTTTCCATTTTGGCCCAATTACATCATGGTTGATGATACTGAAGGCGGAGAACTGAGATTGCACTACGTCGATGAGGGCGCACGTAATGCGCCTATCGTGCTGCTGTTGCATGGTGAACCGACGTGGAGTTATCTGTATCGTAAAATGATTCCGATCATAGTGAATGCAGGTTATCGCGTCATCGCTCCAGATTTGATCGGCTTTGGTCGTTCCGACAAGCCAAGTCAGAGAACAGACTACACCTATCAGCGGCATGTGGATTGGATTCGTGAATTACTGACTCAACTTGAATTGACGGACATTACGCTGGTTTGTCAGGACTGGGGGGGATTGATCGGTTTACGTTTGGTAGGCGAACATCCTGAAAGATTTGCGCGCGTGATTGCTGCAAATACAATGCTGCCAACTGGCGATCATCCACTGGGCGAATCGTTCTTTAAATGGCAGAATCTTTCACAAAGCATTCCTGTATTTGCAACTGGCAATATTATTCAAGGCGGTTGCGCTATCGCGATGCCACCTGAAGTGCTTGCGGCTTACGACGCACCGTTTCCTGATGAGACCTACAAAGAAGGCGCGCGTCAATTTCCGATGTTGGTTCCAGCGTTTCCCGATGATCCTGCAGCGCCAGCAAATCGCAAGGCATGGCAAACACTTATGCAGTTCAAAAAACCTTTTTTGACGGCATTTAGTGATAAAGATCCGATTACAGCAGCAGGTGGCCCTGTACTCCGAAAGCTTGTTCCAGGTTGTGAAGGTCAAGCACATACGACGATTGAAAATGGTGGGCACTTTTTACAAGAAGATCAGGGTAAAAAGTTAGCGGAGGTTGTGGTCGCGTTTATTCGTGACAATCCTTAGTTGAAGAGTTTGGTGTGGCATATTCGTAAAAGCCCTTGCACAGTAAACGCCAAGGGCTTTTTATATTGATAAGGATGTTGAATTCAGATTGAGAGGAATAAACACAAGTTACAGATCTGTTTTTTATTAAAATAATAATGCTATAAACTCCATCCATTCAATTAACATTCGCGCCGAGCACTTCATGAGCAAAGTTAAAACCATTTATGTCTGTCAACACTGCGGAACCAACCATCCAAAATGGTCTGGTCAATGCAGTGATTGCGGTGAGTGGAATTGCCTAGTTGAAGCCAAACCTGAGCCTAGTGTCAATCATCGCGCGCGCAGTATGGGCAATAACGCTGGCTATGCTGGACAAGCAGCAACTGTTACACGCTTAGATCAAATCACCGTCAATCAAGAATCTCGTTTAACGACAGGAATCAGTGAATTTGATCGTGTGCTTGGCGGCGGCGTAGTCAATGGTTCTGTGGTTCTCATCGGCGGTGACCCAGGCATTGGAAAATCGACGATCCTGCTGCAAACCGCGGCTCATATGGCACAAGGCGAAAAAGCCCTCTATGTCACTGGTGAGGAATCTTTGTCGCAAGTCGCGATGCGCGCAAAACGCTTAGAGCTGCCCACGGATCAACTTAAAGTCATGGCGGAAACTTCAGTTGAAACCATTTGCGCGACACTCAGCGCAGAAAAACCTGCTGTCGCAGTACTCGATTCGATTCAGACGCTTTATACCGAAACCTTACAATCTGCACCAGGCGGCGTCTCGCAAAT
>JACMMY010000229.1 GCA_014378805.1 Moraxellaceae bacterium | reverse complement strand
TCCTAGCGCGTAAAGGAGATGGAGAGCCGGGTGTCAAAACCATCTGGCTGGGCATGCAGCGCATCATCGACTTCGCCGCTGGCATCAGGTTCTCACGCGAACCGCTGGCTCAGGGGAGTTGTGTATAACGAGATGCCTTTAGAGGGTGACTTAATGTAAGCCGTAACCACAGCAATTTTTCATACAAAAAAATTAGGGCAAATTAGCCGGTACGGTTTGAACCTCGCGCAGGCCTGAGTACTTTATTGGCCTTGCTCATCCGCAACCCTAGCAACCCGCTGAATGACACTGTTTGGGCAACCAAAAATGAATGAGTATTTATCAACAACGAAGCAAGCAAGTTTGTACGTATTGATCTTTCCAGAGTGCGGTTTTTTCAAGGTCGGGAAAGCCAACAACGTATATGCGAGGTGCCAGCAACTCAAACATTACTGGGGCGACCCTGATTACGATGGATCGTTCGAACTAGTTGCGCCTGAGTCAACCGTTTTTCGGCTGGAGAAGACATTGCACCTTTTGCTGACAAAAAACTATGCGGCAGACGTCTTGGAAGGGGACGGCCATACAGAATTTTTCAGAATGGGCGCACTCGATTTAGTGCTCCCTACCATCGATTTGTTTGTGAAGGCCGGGGTAGTGCCTACAAGCCTCAGGAAGGGAATAGACCTTCGTGGGCGGCGTCCCATACCAGCAGAACCTTTGTGGGATCATCTCTACTGGCACCGAACACGTTCAATTTCATCAATGAGTCTGATGGAATGATCAACTAGTATTAATAGAACACAACTACTCGGTCTAACTCAAACAAGAAAAAATCCATGCACATAAACGAATTTATCAAAACTTATAAAAATCATCCCGTTTTGTTTGTAGGCACCGGCATCAGTTTACGATACTTAGCTGAATCAAACACTTGGGATGGACTGTTAAAACAGATATCACAAGAGCTTTCAGGAAATTTTGAACATTATCTAGATCTTAAGGCCGCACATGAAACCAAAGGCATTTACAACTATCCTGCAATAGCTACTCAGTTAGAAAAAGAATTTAACGATTCACTAAAACAAGATCGCAATGGAAAATTCAAAGAAATAAATGATATTTTTTACGAAAATATGTCGCGAAATGTTAATTTGAGTCGATTTAAAGTATACGTAACAAAGCTACTCTCTTCGACAGAAATTCGGCCCTCAATGAAAGACGAGATTTTAGAACTCAAAAAGATTCGAAAAAATATTGGCTCAATAATAACCACCAATTACGATAGCCTAATAGAAGGCATATTTGAATTTTCTCCACTTATTGGCAACGACATTCTCCTCAGCAATCCCTATGGGTCGGTATATAAAATCCACGGGTGCATAACTAATCCGGGGAAAATAATAATAACAACCGAAGATTACAAAAACTTTGCGGAAAAATATGAATTGATTCGAGCCCAACTTTTGTCAATTTTCATTCATAACCCTATAATTTTTCTCGGATACAACATAGGTGATGAAAATATAAAATCCTTGCTCAAAACGATTTTTACATATATTGAACCAAACTCAGACGCAGCAGAGAAGATTCGAAAAAACTTCTTGTTAGTGGAATATGGCCCCGGCATTAGCTCAACTGAAACAGCAGAGCACGACATCGATCTTGAGGGCTTTTCTACAATAAGAATTAACAAAATCAAAACTGATGATTACACCTCAATATACAAAGCCGTAGCGGATTTGAATCTTCCAATCTCAGCTATGGATGTTAGAAAAGTACAAAGCATAGTAAAAGAAATCTATGCAGGCGGTAACATTAGCGTAAAAATTACAGAAGATCTTGATTCATTAAACAACTCGGATCGAATACTTGCAATTGGCTCATCAAAAACGATTCAATATCAATATCAAACATCGGCTGAAACAATGTCGAACTATTTTGGAATAGTTGATGAATCAAATGCACAAGTTGTGGCGTTAATAAGCAAGTACAAAATTCAATCAACGCAATTTTTTCCGATTTTTGGCTTTGATAAGATATATTCTGGATTGGAGAACGCAGAAGCACTCAAGAAGCAACAGGTAGCGAAACTCAAGAGCCTGGTAGAGGGCCTCCATTATCAGTGCAAAACACAATACACTTCCACTAGCGAAGTAATGGCCATCGAATCTGTTACCCCGTCGAACAAGGTTAATACTATTATTAATTGCTTATTGGAAGGTTGGATTTCCTTACTCGATTGTGAAAATTTCTTAAGAAGTTATGATACCAATACTAAAAATACAACGGAGTACAGGCGACTTCTTTGCGCTTACGATTATAAAAAGTATGGTCCGGGGCAAGGTATTTAATTGTGCGCTGTGATCGCTTTGCCGACCAAAGATTTTTTAGAAATGTTTGAGTGTGAATGCTGTGGCCACAAGACAACTCCCCTGACCCCTCTGGCGCTTGTGGAATACAAGCAGTCTGAAAATGATTGCACGCTCCTAAAACTTTAGCAACCTCTCTGTGGGGCTACTATAGCCAGCCGCAACCGCATTGAAAACTTTGAAATGAGCACGCTCTACCAGCTTCAAAAGTTCATCAGCCAAGACATGCGCATGTTTCAGGTGTACTAGCTGGTATGCTGATGGAGTTGCTCAATAACGGCGGCGAAGCAACCGTCACGCAGATCGCTTAGGCAATCCTCAACAAAGATCCAACGCAGATAGAATACTTCGCCGAGATCGTTAAAAACATGGTGTGGCAACAGAGCAAACAGTATTTCACTGTCATGTGCATTTGATTCCCAGACGGGTTGGCGATGTCGAGAGCCCCAGCGACGGTCTGCGTCATGTTATTCCCGGCAAAGGTTTCTATCTGACGGTCAACAACTAAATATAATTTATGTAGTAACTTACTGTAGTACCTGAGGTCCGCAACAGGTGCAGGTTTGACGGGCCTTCCCGCATGGTAAAGCGGCCAACCGGGTCAGATGGGAACCAAGCACCCCTAACTGCGGAGCCAGTGCCGGGGTCAAGCCTCTTCACTTACTCATCGAGTATGCTTGTCCAACTTAGGCAAATTCTTGTCCAAGTTTTGTCCAACTGCGTTGGCCAAGAGATGAGTTTTCAAGGCCAAATCCAGAAGCCGCCAATTCATTCACCTCACGTATGTCTTTGATTTACATGAGGAATTTGCAAAAGCTACGCGCAGCCGTTATCCTCACGACGACATGTGCAAGGCGGTCGACCGGGGCATGACGATCACCGACGTGAAGCTGCTGCAAAAGCATGGCGGCAAGTCGG
>JACMMY010000228.1 GCA_014378805.1 Moraxellaceae bacterium | reverse complement strand
TGAGCGATACTCGACCAAATTCTAAAATGTAACATGGTCGATTTTAAACTGTTCTTATGTCCTTTGGAGGAATCTATGAAGTTAAATCGCATCGCGCTGGCTGTATTAGTTGCAGCCCCGCTATCAGTTGCAGTTCATGCAGAAACAACAGGCCTTGGTGTTACCGTCACTCCAATGGTTGGTTATCAAGGTTTTAGCGGTGACAGTCGCCAAGAACTCGGTTTTGCCCCAAAAGGTGACGTCGTTGGTGCAATTGCTCTGGGTTACGAGTTGACACCATCGTTGAGTGTTGAAGCTCAGTACAATGATTCTCGCAATGAAGCTGGCGTTGGCGCTGGTACTGCTGACGGTAGCGCACGTTCATTAGAAGGTAACTTCTTGTTGAACAGTGACATCATCACAGGTGATTATGCTGGTAACTTCAAACCATACGTTTTAGTTGGTGCTGGTCAACAAAACCTGAAATACGGTAATGCTAAGAGTCGTGATACGATCGTTAACGCAGGTTTAGGCGCGTTCTATCGTATTAATGAAGCATTGGCGCTTCGTGTTGAAGGCCGTGGCGTTCAAAACGTTGACCACGATTTGTTAGATTGGAAAGCGTTGACTGGCTTGCAAGTCACTTTGGGCGGCCATAAACGTCCTTACGTAGCGCCTGCACCAGTTGAAGTACCGCCAGCACCAGCTCCATATGTAGCACCTGCACCAGTAGTCGTACCAGTTCCAGCACCAGTAGAATTGACTGAAGACTTGAAACTTGAATTGCGCGTGTTCTTTGACACGAACAAATCAGAAATCAAGAAACAGTATCAACCAGAAATCGCTAAAGTTGCGGACAAACTCAAAGAGTTCCCGAATGCAACTGCTGAAATCAAAGGTTACACTGACAGCACTGGCCCACGTAAACTGAATGATCGTTTGTCACAAGCACGTGCTGAAGCGGTTAAGACTTCATTGTCAACAGACTATGGTATCGATGCAGGTCGTCTGACTGCAAAAGGTTATTCATGGGATGATCCAGTTGCATCAAACAAAACTGTTGAAGGTCGTGCTCTGAATCGCCGTGTTGTTGCTGTGATCCTAGGTAGCCGAACTGTTACTAAATAAGTAGCAATCGTTCATTATTATCGACCTAAGTCTTTTTAATCCAATAGACCTAAGTCGCGAATAAAAAAACAGCCACTCTTGGGTGGCTGTTTTTTTTGGTTTTATTGATTAAAATAATTATTTCATGTAGCAATTGGCCTACTGGTCATCAATCAGTCATATTTTCCTGTATAATGCCGCGTCATTTTTATTTATTCGCGGCGTTTTCATGTCTGAGTTACTGCACCTACGCAATATTGCCATCATCGCTCACGTTGACCATGGTAAAACAACACTTGTTGATAAACTTCTTCAACAATCAGGAACTTTCGGTGATCGTGCTGAAGCTGTAGAGCGCGTCATGGACTCGAACGCGATCGAAAAAGAACGCGGTATTACCATTTTGGCTAAAAATACAGCCATTCGTTGGACTGACAAAAAATCAGGCCAAATTTACGATATTAACATCGTCGATACCCCAGGACATGCTGACTTCGGTGGTGAAGTTGAACGTGTATTGTCGATGGTCGATTCTGTATTGTTGCTAGTTGACGCAGTTGATGGCCCAATGCCACAAACACGCTTCGTCACCATGAAAGCATTTGCTCAGGGTCTGAAGCCGATCGTTGTGATCAATAAAGTTGACCGTCCAGGCGCGCGTCCGGATTGGGTTGTAGATCAAGTATTTGATCTGTTTGATAACCTCGGCGCAACCGAAGAACAACTCGATTTCCCAATCGTCTACGCATCTGCCATTAATGGTATTGCGGGTCTGTCCATCGAAACGATGGCAGAAGACATGACCCCACTGTTCGAAACTGTTATCGCTAAAGTAGCGCCGCCAGAAGTCGATCCAGAAGGTCCGTTCCAAATGCAGATTTCTAGTCTTGATTATTCAAGCTATCTCGGTGTTATCGGGATTGGTCGTATTCAACGGGGTGCGGTTAAGACCAACACCCAAGTTGCAATCATCGACAAAGAAGGCAATAAGCGCAACGGTCGTGTTCTAAAAATCATGGGTTACCATGGTCTTGATCGTATCGATGTGGATAGTGCACGTGCTGGTGACATCGTCTGTGTGACGGGTATGGAAGGTTTGAATATTTCTGATACGTTGTGTGATCCACTCAACGTTGAAGCATTGCCGCCACTGACCGTCGATGAGCCAACAGTTAGCATGCAATTCCAAGTGAACAACTCACCTTTTGCGGGTAAAGAAGGTAAGTATGTGACTTCACGTGCGATTCGTGATCGTTTAGATCGTGAGTTGATTCATAACGTGGCACTGCGTGTTGAAGATACAGATTCTCCAGATCGTTTTCTCGTGTCTGGTCGCGGTGAGTTGCATCTATCCGTTCTGATCGAAAACATGCGTCGTGAAGGCTTTGAAATGGGCGTTTCACGTCCACAAGTCATCATGAAAGAAATCGATGGCGTGAAGTCTGAGCCATACGAAAACGTCATGTTTGATGTTGAAGACCAACATCAAGGCGGCGTGATGGAGCAAATGGGCTTACGTCGCGGCGAAATGACCAATATGGAAGTCGATGGTAAAGGTCGTACCCGTATTGAAGCGACTGTGCCTTCACGTGGTTTGATCGGTTTCCGTTCAGAGTTCTTGACCATGACTTCAGGTACTGGAATCATGACTTCAAGCTTCTCCCATTACGGCCCATCACAGACTGGTTCTGTGGCGAAACGCCAAAATGGTGTGTTGGTATCGATGGTTCAAGGTACTGTATTGGGTTATGCATTGTTTACATTACAAGAACGTGGTCGCTTATTTGCATACCCACAACTTGAAGTGTACGAAGGCATGATCGTTGGTATCAATTCGCGTAGCGATGATATGGCGGTTAACCCAACCAAAGCAAAACAGCTGACCAACGTCCGTGCCAGTGGCACTGATGAAGCGATTGCTTTGGTTCCACCGATTCGTCATACCCTTGAGCAAGCGCTTGAGTTTATTGAAGATGATGAGTTAGTTGAAGTCACACCGAAGTCTATTCGTCTACGTAAACGCTGGTTGACTGAAGGCGAGCGTAAGCGTAACGGTCGTTAATCTTTGATCTGATTCAATAAAAACACCGTCAATATAAATTGACGGTGTTTTTATTTGTGGTAATGGTATCCATTTTACGAGATGATCGTTTGATGTATGAATCAATTTAGTTGAAACACTCATCAAGATACTCGAAACTTCTTTTAAAACAGTGCATATAATTATTTAAGGGATTGTTTTCTGTTCTCACTATTATTTATGGAGTCATGCGTATGAGTATCGTACAAGAATTTAAGACTTTTGCTATTAAGGGCAATATGATTGACTTGGCAGTCGGTGTGATCATCGGTGCTGCATTTGGTAAAATTATTGATTCGTTGGTGAATGATCTGATTATGCCAATCATTTCTTTCATTCTTGGTGGGAAAGTTGATTTTTCAAAGTTGTTTTTCATTTTGGGTGACAATCCACTAAATCTTTCGACTTTAGATGCGTTGAAGAAAGCTGATATTGCGGTACTTGCTTATGGTAACTTCATTACCATTATGATTAACTTCATATTACTAGCGATCGTCGTCTTTATGATGGTTAAAGCAGTGAACAAGATGAAGAAAAATGAACCTGCTGCCGCACCAGCTGCTACACCTGAAGATGTTGGACTATTGCGAGAAATTCGTGATGAATTACGTCGCCGTCCATAATTGACTGCATCGTTTATAAAAAAACGACCTTTTAGGTCGTTTTTTTATATCAATCGGGTTAAATCTTTATTTGCAGAAATTATTGAGAGTCACTATCGTGCATGGCGCGCGCGCCGCGATTTTCATTGTCTTGACCTGTCGTGCAACCGAGGCACCGTAAAAAAGTCATTTTAGCAGGATCAACCACGAGTCTTTCTGCACTCTCGCCGACATTTCCACCCAAAGCACTGAAGGGTAAAGTGACAACAAATAAGCCTACGCCAATGATTGTCGCAGCAAGTCCAACAGGTCTAACAAGTCCAGCATCAATACCCATAGACCAAACAGAGGGGCGACTCAATGAACCATCATCAGCAATATCAGTTGCTGATGCCGCCATTGATACACTCATCATACTCACCAAAGCAATTGCAGTAATTGTGCCTTTCATTTTTTTTCCTTGACTCAAAGTGCCCATGATGTACTCCTTTATTATTACTGTGACTGTAACGCTAGTCTGCTGGTCTTGCAAGTGTTTGCATGATTGGCGAACATTTATTCATATTGGATTGTCTAATTTTTGACAATGAGGGCAAAAAGCGCTTGCTCGCTGTCCGATTCTCACGGTCTCAATGACGGTATCACAATGATGACAAGGTTCCTTGGCACGTCCATAAACATCCAGTGTTTGCTGAAAATATCCATTTTCGCCTAAGCCATTCACATAGTCTCTGATTGTTGAGCCGCCAAGCGCAATCGCTGCTGTTAATATCCGCTTAATTTCATTAGTGAGCGCAGCCACTTCAACCATCGTTAAACTTTTGGCGGGTCGTAGAGGATGAATGTGGGTGTGAAAGAGTGCTTCAGTGGCGTAAATATTACCGACACCGACGACAATATGGTTATCCATGATGACTGTTTTAATGGCAGCAGATTTATTCTGAATTTTCTGCCAAAGATATTCAGCATTAAAATCATCAGTCAATGGTTCAGGCGCGAGTTTGCTCAGAAGAGATTGTGTGTCTTCATTGAGCCAAAGGATTGCGCCAAAACGGCGTGGATCATGGTAGCGTAGTTGCAGTTTTTCGAGTGATTCATTTTCAAAAATCAGGATGACATGATCATGTTTACGGAGATCACGCTCAGGCTCAACTAAAGTGAGGCTGCCAGACATGCCGAGATGGAGCAGTGCAGTATATTGTTCAACACCTGCCAGCCCAAAATACGCCAGAATATATTTCGCACGACGCTCGAGTCGAAGTAAAGTCTGGCCTTGCAGATGATGCAGATCGCTTGGAACAGGCCAACGCAGGCTAGACTGATGTACGACAACGCCAGTCACCTTTTGCCCGATGAGTGGAGCAAGACTGTTCTTGGTCGTCTCAACTTCTGGAAGTTCGGGCATTAGATCAGAACGCGCCAGAGAACGACGGTAAATGCCAAAAAAATCATTATGCAGGCAATTGGCCAAGGGGATTGTGTTGCAATGGCAAGCAGACCGATAAAGCCGCTTCCCGCAAGCCAATCTCGGCGTCTCATCTGGATGATGTCCATGCGCAACTGCTGCAGTTCGCGCCATTGTTTGTCTTGCCAAGCACCTTGTTGACGCAGTCCATGCAGACTATCAACCATCAATGCCGGTAGATCGGTCGCACCCATCAATAAATCAGGCAACTGCTGCCCAAAATCGCGGATGGCTTTCATTGGATTCATGCGCTCACTGATCCATTCAGTCAGAATCGGTTTGGCGAGTTTCCAAATATCCAATTGAGGATATAAATCGCGACCTAGACCTTCAACATGAACTAAAGTTTTGATGAGTAGCATCAGTTGTGGCGGAATTTCGAGATGATAACGGCGTGCGATATCCATGACCTGCATGAGAATTCCGGCAAAATCCAATTGATCCATGGGTTTAGAAATCATTGGACTGACGACGCGGCGCATATCGCGTGTCAAAGCGTTTTGATCCGTGCCTTGTGGAATCCAGCCAGCTTGATGAACAATTTGAATCAGTTGCGTGAAATTACTTTGAATGACGGCGAGTAACATACGGGCAATGACCAAACGATCATTGTCGGAAAGTTCGCCCATAATCGCACAATCCAGCGCAATAAAACGCGGTTCCGCAGGATTGATCGTTTCGATAAAGACGTTGCCAGGATGCATATCCGCATGGAAAAAGTTGTCACGGAAGACTTGTGTAAAAAATATCGTGAGGCCTTTTTCTGCAAGCTTGGCGCGATCCATGCCGAGGCGCTCAAAGGTCGCTAGATCAGACACCGGTGCACCGACAATCCGTTCTGCAATCATCACATCCGTGGTGCTGCTATAGACTTCTGGCACATACATCATCGATGAGCCCAAGAAGTTATGGCGCATCTGCATGGTATTAGCTGCTTCTAGCGTCAGATCCAGTTCATTCAGAATGACTTGGCGATAGTCTTCAATGATTTTACTCAAATGCAAAGCCCGCGCGGCTTCAACACGCACTTCTAACCAATGCCCAATCCACGTCAATATTTCAAAATCTTGAATGATTTGTGGACGAATATTAGGTCGGACGATTTTGACAACGACCTCCCGACCATCGTGCAATGCGGCCGTATGCACTTGGGCAATCGATGCGGCTGCAAGCGGTTGTACATCAAAACGCGCAAATTGAGCTTCTAGCGTGGTGCCAAGCGAGGTTTCAACGCGTGCTTTTGCTTCGTCATAGGAAAATGGCGGTACGCGGTCTTGTAATAGCGTCAGTTGTTCGAGCAAATCAGGTGGAATCAAGTCACGGCGCGTCGAGAGTAATTGCCCGAGCT
>JACMMY010000227.1 GCA_014378805.1 Moraxellaceae bacterium | reverse complement strand
CGTCGGCCTTCGGCGCGCGAACCTTCAAAATAATTTGGCTGCCAATATAGGCATCATCAGTAATTTTCGCACCAGCTTCTTCAAATGCGCTGTCAATATAGGCGGCTTTTACGCCTGCACCACGTTGAACAACAACAGTATGACCGCTTGCTGTGAGCTTCTTGACTGTTTCAGGAGTAGCGGCGACGCGAGTTTCGCCCGCAACGCTTTCGGTTGGTATTCCGATTTGCATGAGTGTTCCTCAAGCTGTGATTGTGGTATGAAAGTCTCTTGATAAAAGACTTCCGTGCTAAGTCCTACACAAAGGCGTGTGATTGTACTGCAAAATAGTTTCTATTTTGCCAGTGAATGTGGATATTTTTTCATATTTGATTACATATTAATCAAATATGGATATAAATTAAATATTATCAGAATCTTACATAGAATTTATTTAATAATTATTTAAGATAAAGAACAGAGAGTTTAGATTTTATTGGAATTATTAATCGAAAATGGAACATTTTTATTCATTCAAGCACTACTTTAGAGCTTAGACGCACTGTAATTAATCATTCGAGAGCATCGGGCGTGATCAGTGAACTGGCACGTCATGCCGATAATCGCGATATAAGTGCAAACAGCGCGTTCTTATAAAGCGCAAAAATCTAATCATTGCCGTAAATGCTGACAACTATCCCCTTTTAATTTTTATGCATATTGATGACTCATATCGACAGTATTTGTAAATACTTTGTAACCGTGTTGCAAACTGTAATGAGAATAATTACTATTAGCATCATATATTCACTACGATTAAGATCCCCTTATGAAAAAGCTACTCCTCCTTGCTCTCATTGCCCAACCCATGCTATCCCATGCCGATGAAAACTTATTTGGTTATGTGAAAGGTGCTGAACCAATGCCAAATGGTGCACGCGAGATTAAGCAAGTCATTACCTCACGCCAAGATAAAGGCGCGGGATACTATAATGGGATGAATTATAATACCGAATTTGAAGCGGGAATTACTGACCGCTTTACCGCGACGGCAGCGGTTAACTTGCAAGGTATGAATACAAAGGACATTCGTATCGATGCCTATATTCCACAAGATGAAAAATACTCATTGAAATTTTCAGGCGTAGAAGGATCCGTAAAATATAATTTTTTAAGCGCTGCCGCCAACCCGATTGGTATTTCGAGTTATAGCTCTATTAATATCGGCGTCTTAGATGCACATTCTGGTTTAGACAAAAACACGTATTCATTTGAACAATTTTTGTTATTACAAAAATATATGATGGATGGACAGTTGGTTTGGGCGGGTAATGTGGGCATTGAAGCGACTCATGCGACGCGCAAAGATGTGGCGAACCTCCCTGCTGGTTTTGAATGGCCAGTCCACCCAGAAATGGAAATTGCGATACAACTGGCTACAGGATTGTCTTATCGGGTTGCACCGAACTGGTATGTTGGCGCGGAAACTGTGTACTCCTCTGAATTTGAAACAGAAGTTGGACAAGAACGTTGGAGTGTATTCGCAGGCCCAAGCGTACATTTTGGCGATGAAAAATGGTGGGTGACTGCAACATGGTTGCCACAAATCAGAGGGGGTAAATCAACCTTCCCTGAGCAAGATGACAAAAACTTACAGCTCATCGAAAGAACCAAAAATGAGTACCGCTTAAAAGTTGGTTTTAACTTTTAATCTCATCAATATTACCGAGACGTCATCTGATGAAATGGACTCCTATTGCCGCTGGATTGTTAAGCGTTGTGCCGTTGACTTGTCATGCAGCAATTTACTTAACCACTGAGCAAGCGCAAGCGCTGATGTTTCCAGCCATCAACATGCAACATATAAAGCTGAACATCACCAGTGATTTGAATGCCGCTCTCAAAAAATCATCGGGGATGTATCACGCTTTTACTGCGGATCAAGTGTACAAAACCGCGAATGGTGGCTGGTTTATCATTGATAAAGTGTTAGGTAAGCATGAAATGATTACTTATGCGGTCGGTTTAAATGCCAATGGTACGGTCAAGCAAGTTGAAATTTTAGAATATAATGAGTCCTACGGCGGTCAAGTGCGTAATACCACTTGGCGCAGTCAGTTTGTCGGCAAGTCGATCAAAGACAAAATCGAACTGAACTCAGATATTCAAAATATCAGCGGTGCAACGTTATCATCCAAGCACTTAACGGATGGAATTAAACGGATTGTTGCTTTGCATGACTTATTATTAAAGACGTTATGATTCGTAATCGCCCACTACTCGGAACTTTTGTAGAAATCCGTGTAGTGGGCGACGATTCAGCGACCGAAAATGCGATAAATGCAGCGTTTCAAGCCATCGAAACTGTGCAAAATCTTATGAGTTTTCACGATAAAAATAGCCAATTAACCACACTCAATCGTCAAGCTCACCAACACCCTATAACCGTTCACCCTTGGCTCTATGCCACATTAGTCCGTGCGGCACGCATTCATCGGCAGGCTGAGTGTTTGTTTGATTGTGCAATCGCGGATGTTTTGGTCAAACAGCAACAACTCCCCGCTCCTGACATCATTGTCGATCAAAGAGCAACTCAAGCAGATGTCCAACTGCTTGCACAATCACAAGTCGCCTATCGACAACCTTTATGGTTGGATTTAGGCGGTATTGCAAAAGGGTTTGCAGTGGATATGGCGATTCACACCTTGCGTCAGCATAAAGTTAAGCAAGCCACGGTGAATGCAGGGGGTGATTTACGTGTATTTGGGTCATCAGCAATCCCCATCAGTATTAGACGACCCACTGATCCACAGCAATTACTTGATCTCGGTTCACTGCAAAATGGCGCGTGTGCAACATCAGCAATTTATCATTCAATTCAGGACTATAATGGTCAAATCGTGAGTGCTTTAATTGATCCAACCACACGGACATCGGTGATGAAAGCACATAGTTTCAGCGTATTTGCCCCGACTGCGACGATTGCCGATGCACTCACCAAGGTTGTTGCAATTAGTGGTAATCCAGTTCACCCTTGTCTGCCGTGTTTTGGGGCAATTGCGCACATTGAATATCGCTAGATATGACTAAAAACAGTATTTTTGATTGGAATGATGATGTCTATTCACAACAGTAATCGTATTAAATTGGGAACAACCCACAAATGGTTGAGTTATCTGATCTGGCTGATTGTGGCTATTTCTGGGGTTATTTTTACGTTTAGACAAGATTATCAGATGCTTGATCCAAGCGATTTTTCGGTCAATGTCTTAAAAATACATGGTTTATTTGCTGCCGCAGCACTCATTGTTTTTGGCTCGCTCATCGGAACGCACATTCATAGTGCTTGGCAACGCAAACGCAATGTGGTGACAGGCGTATTGATATTATCCATGTTTTCAATCATGAGTTTATCGGGCTACGCACTGTATTACAGTCCAGAAGAATGGCATGAGACCGCAAAGTGGACTCATATAATTTCGGGGATTCTAACGATACTGGTATTACCGACCCATATTGCCATCGGTAGATTTTTACAGCGACGACGTATTCAGTTGCATCGTAAGCATTGATCTTTTAATGATTAAATATCTACGCAAATAAAAGAAAGTAGCAAAAAGTCGGTAGGATGAGTAGAAGCACAAAACCCATCCTATTGTTTTCATTGGCAGATATCGCGATGGGTTTCCTTGGTTAACCGATCCCACCGTATTTTCTTAACCAATTGAAATGAAACGAAATTAAAAATCACTTAAGGCAAAGATTTTCTCGATACTAAAGCCAACCAGCCACGAATAATTCGATATAAATGCCAGCAGATAATAAAAAACCACAACAAACCACCAGCCAATACCAACAATCCGCTCAGTGACAGCAAACTAAAGCTACTCATCGAATCTTCGCTGGCGAGTCCAGCAAGTCCTGTGGGCAATCCAATAAAAATCAACACCGTTGCAATGATTGCCATGACAATGCCATACCAAAAGGTATTAATTTGCCAATCAAAATGACTTTGCAGCCATGTGCCGTTCGCATCGCTACGTTTGACATAGTTAATGATAATCGCGACTAACCACGTTAGGCCAACGGTAAAAAAACTGAACAGATAAAGTGCATAAGTAATATGATTAATAATCATCAACCCACCTTCATCATTGGTGGGAGTTTGGTTCTGAGTAATTGTATAGTTGCTCATCATATCCCTCTAAGGCTTAGTGAGTGTCGCTTGTAATTGTAATATGCCACCCACTTGCTGCTCTATATCTAACTGGTCAATTTGAATGCCCGATTGTGCAAGTCGTGTAAGCCAAGTACCAAGTACCGCAAAGCTTTGATGACTTGTCGTCACCATTACACGCCCTTCCGTTTCAGTCTGGCTAACCGTCAAACCTTGTTGCGCGGCAGCCTCTTGGACAATCGTTGCAAGTGGCTGTGCTGGACCTGCACTGGCTTGAAGGTGTGGTGCTTGACCGCGCATCCAGAGTAAGAGTTGGCGCTGTTGATCCGAATTGACTTGGGCAGTTTTAGCTTTGTGATGCAACCAATAGCCACCACCACCAATGATAAAAGCTGTGAGGAACGCTCCCAAAATCAACAAGGCTAATTGATCACGCTTCGGCAAACGTCCAAACATCACTTGAACCTGATCAATATGCTGATTGATCTTCGTCACGAATCCCATCTGATTTACATTCATAATTTCACCCGAATCGCACCTAATACCTGACCTGATGCATCATTATCTGATTTTTTTGTTGCTGAATTCACTGCGCCTAATTCAGCAGTAAGACCTTGCGTCGCGATTTGTGATCTCAAGTTTTCTAACGCAGGTAAACTTGGCGCATTGATTTGCATCTCCAACTGACCTACGCCTGCATTGCTTGCGTAATGTATTTTCTGCGCGGGTAAATTTGCTTGGCTTAGCGCAGGACCAACACGACTAAGAATCGATAATGCAGTCATGTCGACTGCACCCAAGCCGTTTAAATGCCCTTTCATTTGTTTTTTTAGATCAATGATTTTTTGCTCATCAGGGAACCATTGGCGATATTGT
>JACMMY010000226.1 GCA_014378805.1 Moraxellaceae bacterium | reverse complement strand
GCCAAAACCATGCTGCGTCTTGCAGCTGAACGTGACAGTTTGAATGTCGTTGCCGATCAATTTGGCGCACCGACGAGTGCGGAGCTCATTGCGGATGTGACTGCACTTACGATCTATCGCTTACAACATGACACCGCGCTTGCCGCATCTGCATCAGGAATCTATCATTTGGTGGCTGCGGGTGAAACCAGCTGGCATGGCTATGCACAATTTGTGATCTCAGAAGCGATTCGACTGGGCACACCACTCAAAGCCCAAACCAATCAGGTCAATCCAATCCCAGCATCGGCCTATCCTGTTCCTGCTGCTCGACCACAAAATTCACGACTCGATACCTCCAAGTTGCGCGAGCGATTCAATATTCAGCTCCCCAATTGGCAATACCATGTTCAACGCCTAGTCCACGAACTTCAGCAATAGATTCTTAAATTAGCATCTATCCATTATTTTTTATCAACTTTTTTATCAAAAACTAATTAGAGTAATAATATGAAACGTAAAGGAATTATTTTAGCTGGTGGGTCAGGCACGCGCTTACATCCAGCAACTTTGGCAATCTCAAAGCAATTATTGCCTGTCTATGACAAACCAATGGTCTATTACCCATTATCCACGCTGATGCTGGCTGGCATTCGTGAAATTTTGATCATTTCCACCCCACAAGATATTCCACGTTACCAACAACTGCTGGGCGATGGCAGTCAATGGGGTCTGGAACTCAGCTATGTCGTGCAGCCTAGTCCTGATGGCTTGGCACAAGCGTTCATTTTAGGTGAAGAATTTATTGGTGATGATCACTGCGCACTCGTGCTTGGCGACAACATTTTCTTTGGTCATGATTTCAGCCAATTACTTGCAAGTGCTAGCGCTAAAGAATCAGGTGCAACGGTATTTGCTTATCATGTCCACGATCCAGAACGCTATGGCGTTGCTGAATTTGATACAACAGGTAAAGTATTATCACTTGAAGAAAAACCGACTCAACCAAAATCAAACTATGCCATCACAGGCCTCTATTTTTATGATAAAAACGTAGTCCAGCTCGCAAAACAAATTAAACCGTCACATCGAGGTGAGCTAGAGATTACCGATCTCAACCAATTGTATTTAGATCAAGGTCAGCTCTCCGTTGAATTGATGGGGCGTGGACATGCGTGGTTGGATACAGGCACCCACGACTCTTTGCTCGAAGCGAGTCAATTCATCGCGACAGTTGAAAAACGCCAAGGCTTGAAGATTGCTTGTCCAGAAGAAATCGCCTTCCATAACGAGTGGATCAGCCGCGAACAATTGGCGGAACTGGCGAAACCTTTAGCAAAAAATGGCTATGGTCAATATCTATTAAACCTCTTGAAAGAGCAAATATTCTAATGCAATCATTGAGACTCGCAATTCCAGACGTGGTTTTATTTACACCAAATTTTTTTGGTGATGAGCGTGGTTTTTTTTATGAAAGTTTTTCTCAAACTGCATTTGAAGAAGCAACGGGCATAAAGCGCCATTTTGTCCAAGATAACCATTCCAAATCACAACGTGGCGTACTGCGCGGGTTGCACTATCAGCTAAACCCTATGGCTCAGGGTAAGTTGGTTCGTGTCATACAAGGTGAAGTATTTGATGTTGCCGTCGATATTCGCAAAAACTCACCGACATTCGGTCAATGGGTGGGTGAAATACTATCGGCTGAAAATCGGAAGCAGCTTTGGGTGCCAGAAGGATTTGCGCACGGTTTTGTCACGCTGTCTGAAACGGCAGAGTTTTTGTATAAAACGACGAATACCTATGCGCCAACCTATGAACGGTCAATCCTCTGGAACGATCCTGAATTGGCCATCGATTGGCAGTATACTGGCGAACCACTACTGTCGGGTAAAGATCAAAAAGCTTCTTTTTTCAAAGATGCTGACGTGTTCTAACTTCGTTTTAAAGACAACAAAACTCAACTTGTGCATATCATGGGCGCGTATTAAGATCCGCGCCCAGCTAATGACCGCAAAGGTATGCTGTTATTAGGTTCGTATAATAATCACTGACAGTGGATAGGTCTTGATTTACTCCTGCCAAGGCGCATAAGTCGCTGGCTTTCTTTTTTTATTGCTAGATGATTCGATGAACGCAAGCTATCTCAAACACTTCAATATTATCTATAAAAATGCCTTATTTGATTTCACCAATCAAATAATCAGCGAACCGCAATGGCAAAATTTGCTTGAACGCGCTCGCCAAACCGAACTACCACAAGCCATTCAGCAGCTGCAAACTGGCTCAATTCAGAACACGACCGAACAGCGCCAAGTCCTCCATACTACCTTGCGCGCACTACCCAACCAACCTTCAGCTGCAATGACTGCGCATGTCGAGGAAGCGGTTGCTGTGCGTACACAAATGCGTCAATTTGTCGCCAAGTTACATGCGGGACAAATACTTGGTGTCACTGGAAAGCCGATCCGCTCCATCGTTAATATTGGCGTGGGCGGCTCTAACCTCGGTTCAAGCATGGTGACAGAAGCACTCGCTCGTTATAAAAAAACTGATATCAAAATTTTCTTTGTGGCTAATATTGACGCGGATGATTTGAATGAAGTCTTACAGCAAATCAACGCGGAAGAAACATTATTTTTAATTACGAGTAAGACTTTTGCCACGTTTGAAACGATCCAAAATGCCTATGCAGCTCAACATTGGCTAGAACAAAAACTTCAACAAGAACGCAAAAATATTATTGCCCATCACTTTGTTGGTATCACTGCAGAGTCACAAAAAGCAATCGCATTTGGCATCCCTTCGGATCATATTTTTAAGTTTTGGGATTGGGTCGGTGGACGCTTCTCTTTATGGTCGGCAGTCGGGTTACCGATTGCGATTGCGATTGGTATGGATCGTTTTGAAGTGTTACTCGCTGGCGCACGAGCCATGGACGAACACTTTTTTTCTGCGCCATTAGCTTCAAATATCCCCGTCTTAATGGGTCTCATCGGTATTTGGAATATCGAGGACAATCATGCGGCGGGATTGTCGATTGCGCCATATTGTCATGGCTTAAGGTCATTTCCTGCTTATCTACAGCAGTTGGAAATGGAATCAAATGGCAAAGGAGTCGACATCGACGGCAATCCTATCTCTTATCGCACCGCCCAAGCTGTTTTTGGCAGTGTCGGTAGTAATGGTCAGCATGCATACTTTCAAATGCTCCATCAAGGAAATCGGCAAATTCCGACCGATTTTATCGCGATCGCTGAAGACCCTCATGTTTTTGCAGGACATCAAGACCAGTTGCTGGCAAATTGCTTTGCCCAAAGCGCTGCGCTGGCGGAAGGTCGTCAATACCCGACAGAGCCTCATAAAACTTGCTTAGGCGGGCAACGTTCGACGATGATTATTTTGCCAAAGCAAGATCCATTTTATATCGGACTCTTACTTGCAGCCTACGAACACAAAATATTTGTCCAAGCGCATCTCTGGCGCATCAACGCATTTGATCAATGGGGTGTAGAATTAGGTAAATCGCTGGCGCACTATATTTTGCCGATACTTAAAGGTGAACAGCAAGATACCTCGCTGGATGATGTGACAAGAAATCGGATTGAATTTGTGAAGAAAATTCGAAATACAGACTGAATGCTCATCTCAAATATTCAAATGCCTAGTTAATTTATCTCTTAGACAAAACCCTATACTGACAGATGATCAAATTAAATCAACTTAAAATCTACATGGTGAATCGTAAATGAGCCTTCTGAATTGGGTCAGTTTTCCTCCGCTTGGAGATGACCGCGGATCGCTTGTTGCCTTAGAAGGCAGTGATACGGTTCCTTTCGAAATTAAGCGCGTTTACTATATTTTTGGCACCCAGCAAGGGGTAGCGCGAGGCTTCCATGCGCATAACAAGCTCCAACAAATTGCAGTTTGTGTCACAGGTAAATGCCGCATGATTTTAGACGACGGCAAAAATCGGGAAGAAGCTTGGTTAGACTCACCCACCAAAGGACTTCTGATTGGTGATTTGGTCTGGCGTGAGATGCATGATTTCAGTCCAGATTGCGTATTGCTGGTCCTCGCCAGTGAACATTATGATGAAAATGATTACATTCGTGATTATG
>JACMMY010000225.1 GCA_014378805.1 Moraxellaceae bacterium | reverse complement strand
TTCAAGAGCCGCAAGCGTCCAGTTCACATGTCACTGCAAAAGTTGAAGCTGACGATTCGGCTGGTTTTTTTGGTCGCATGAAATTGGGTTTAACCAAAACACGTCGTGGTTTTACGGATAGCGTGGTGAATTTGCTGGTTGGTGGCAAAGAAATTGATGATGAGTTACTTGAAGACATTGAAACACAGCTTTTAGTTGCCGATATTGGTGTTGAGGCGACTCGCATGATTGTTAAAAATCTGACAGAGCGTACTCAGCGTCGTGAATTGATTTATTCCAATGCACTCTATCAAGCATTGCAAGAGGAGCTTGTTACCTTACTGGCACCCCGTGTAAAAGCGTTACATATTGATCCGAATAAACGTCCATATGTCATCTTGATGGTTGGCGTCAATGGCGTGGGTAAGACGACGACCATCGGCAAACTCGCTAAACGTTTGCAAGGTGAAGGCAAGAAAGTGATGCTCGCTGCAGGTGATACTTTCCGCGCTGCGGCGACAGAGCAGTTGCAAGTCTGGGGTGAGCGCAATGATATTGCTGTTGTTTCGCAAGGTAATGGCGCAGACAGTGCCTCAGTAATTTTTGATGCGTTCGAAAGTGCCCGCGCAAAAGGCATTGATGTGCTGATCGCAGATACCGCAGGACGATTGCACACCAAAAGCAATCTCATGGAAGAATTGAAAAAAGTAAAACGCGTCATGCAAAAAATTGATGCGACCGCGCCACATGAAATCATGCTTGTGGTGGATGCAGGCACTGGGCAAAACGCCATTAACCAAGTCTTAGAGTTTGATAGTGCGGTTGGATTAACAGGGTTAACGATTACTAAATTGGATGGTACCGCCAAAGGCGGCATGCTCTTTAATATCGCCAGTCGCAGTCATGTGCCAATTCGGTTTATTGGTGTTGGTGAAAAAATCGATGACTTACGTCCGTTTATTGCCAAAGAGTTTGTAGAAGCGATGTTTGAAAAAGACGATTAATTCGTTAACCAGAGTTAATTGTTACTGTCTAGAGATGGAGATTTAAAACGCTCTTATTGAACTCAAAAAAATGACTGTCATAAAACAGTCATTTTTTTTGCATGCGCTTTTTTAGTTTCTAGCGTTACAAATGCTTCTATATGCACTTTTTAGGATAGTAACGTAGTTTTTATTATTTTACGGAATAACAGCAAATCGTCACAATAAAAAACATAAAGGCGTGGTTGTGGTTGTTCTATATGTCTGGTTTGTCTAGTCTTTTACTTCGGATTGTCGTTTTTGTGTTTATTGTTCAGTCGGTTTGAACATGTAAATTGTAAATATTTCTTCCGAGATGTAACTGAATTTTATTTGCTGTAACTAAATTGTCACAGTTCGCTGCCTATAATTTGTGTCAGTTGAAGGGGACTTAATGATTTCCTCACACGTACTCTTATTTTTTTAAGCCCTTGCGGAGTTTTATACATGAAAAAGCTACTTCTTGCTACCTTGGTATCAACACTTTCAATCGGCGCAGCACAAGCTGAAGGCCCTACATTGTACGGTAAAATCAACGTGTCTGTTGACAGCATCAAAGACGACTTGGTTAACGGCCGTACCACTAAAGTAGATTCAAACGCATCACGTTTCGGCGTCAAAGGTTCTGAAAAACTAACTGATAACTGGAGTGCACTTTATGGTATCGAGTGGGAAGTAAGCGTTGATGGCAACTCGGGTGCAGATTTGGGTCAACGTAATCGCTACGTTGGTTTGCAATATGATGGCGTTGGTGCAGTGAAACTGGGTCGCTTAGATACAAACTTGAAAACTGCACAGAATGAAGTTGATATTTTTAATGACGTCGTTGATGGCAACCTCGATATGAAGAAAACGCTTGCTGGCGAAGATCGTATCAACAACGTGATTGCATTTGAAACTGCTAAATTCAACTTAGATGGTTTTGGTACACTTCAAGGTAACCTGATGGTTGCTCCGGGTGAGAAATCTGTTGCTAAAGGTTCAGTTGGCGCTACTGGCGTAAACAGCATTGTTTCTGGTTCAGGTGTTTATACTAATAAAGACCTCGGCTTATACACAGCAGTTGCATTTGATCGCAATGCACCACAAACTTTGGCTGCAGTAAGCACATTCAAAACTGCTCCAACAATTTCAGCAAACGCAGCTTTGAATATCTGGCGTTTGGTTGGTAGCGTTGATTTGACTAAAGCGGGTGTAGATGGTGTATCTGTTAACGCATTGGTTCAACAAGCTAAAGGTGCAGATTCTAAAACGTTTGCTGGCGGTTTTGCTCCAAAAGAAACATCTTTCTTGGTGAGCGGTGTATACAAGTTCCCAGCATCTGTATTAGATGGTTTGTCAGCTAAAATTCAATACCAACAATCTAATACAGATTTTGGTGGTGCTACTAAAGACGTGAAAATCCAACAACTTGGTGGTGATATCGATTACGCATTCAGCACAAAAACAAAAGTTTTTGGTTATTACGCAAAACGTGACCTGAAAAACCCAAACAATCCCGCTGTTAGCACAAACGGTAAAGATCAAAACTATGCGTACTCAGTATTTGGTTTGGGAATGGAACAAAAGTTCTAAGATCAATCTAATGTTTTGATTCTTGCTTAAATGGAAACCCGCACTTGTTGCGGGTTTTTTATGATTGAAGCTTGAAGGATTCAATTTAATTGTGACTAAAACAACTTATCTGCTCTCAAGCCTTTGCTTTATCCCCACCTGATCGTTAAAATTGCCGATTAAAATGATGATCTTCATTTGATGTGTTTCTGCAGCGCATCGATTTTGATCACAAAGCGTAGGTAGGGGCAGATAGAGTGAGCTTGATGACGAAGTATATTTTTGTGACTGGCGGCGTGGTTTCTTCGCTAGGAAAGGGCATCTCTGCCGCATCTGTTGCTGCGTTGCTTGAAGCGCGTGGTTTAAAAGTCACCATGACTAAGATGGATCCGTATATTAACGTTGATCCAGGTACCATGAGTCCGTTCCAACATGGTGAAGTGTTTGTGACTGAAGACGGTGCAGAAACTGACCTCGATTTAGGCTATTACGAGCGCTTTCTTCGTCATTCACGGATGACCAAAAAGAATAACTTCACTTCGGGTCGTATCTATTTAGAAGTGATTCAAAAAGAGCGTCGTGGCGATTATCTTGGCGCAACAGTTCAGGTGATTCCGCATATCACTGACGAAATTAAACGTCGTATTCATGCGGGTGGTGAAGGCTACGATGTGGCCATTGTTGAAATTGGTGGCACAGCAGGCGATATTGAATCATTGCCATTTATGGAAGCCGTTCGTCAGATGCGTGTGGAGTTGGGTAGCCGCAACTCTTTGCTCATGCACTTAACACTCGTGCCTTATATTGCTTCTGCGGGTGAAACCAAAACCAAACCGACACAGCACTCTGTGAAAGAGTTGCGTTCGATCGGTTTACAACCCGATATTTTGATTTGTCGCTCAGACCATCCGATTGGCGAAGACAATCGTCGTAAAATTGCGTCATTTACTAACGTGGAAGAACGCGCAGTAATCTTGGCAGAAGATTCGTCCAGTATTTATTTCATCCCTAAGAATTTTCATGATCAAAAGTTAGATGATTTGATCTGTGATAAGTTTGGTTGGGATAAACCGCCTGCGGATTTGTCAGATTGGCAAGTCGTCGCCGATGCACTTATCAATACCACTGGCGAAGTCCGTATCGCGATGGTTGGTAAATATGTCGAACTGCCTGATGCGTATAAGTCACTGAATGAAGCTTTGTTGCACGCAGGGATTACGCATCGTGTCAAAGTCAAAATTGAATATATCGATGCCGAAAGTTTAGAAGTTGGACAGTCAAATGAAGACTTGGCGATTCTTAAAACAGTCGATGCGATTCTTGTGCCGGGTGGCTTCGGTGAGCGCGGTACGCAAGGTAAGATCAATGCGATCCAATTTGCACGTGTCAATAAAGTACCTTATTTGGGTATTTGCTTAGGCATGCAGCTCGCGGTGATTGAATTTGCGCGTAATGTCGCGGGTTTGACTGAAGCGACTTCGACTGAGTTAAATCGTCGCACATCGCAACCGTT
>JACMMY010000224.1 GCA_014378805.1 Moraxellaceae bacterium | reverse complement strand
GCAAGGTGATGCCTACTCTTTAATGAAAGATTATGCGCTTGCGGCCAAGCAATGGGGTGCTGATATCAGTTTAAAACCTTATGTGAGTGATCAGAAAGCAACGGATGATTTTAAAGACGGTAAATGTGAGGGGTTAACTTCGATTGGATATCGGGTTCGCCAATTCAATAACTTCACGGGTTCTATTGATAATTTCAGGCAGATTACGAGTGATAGTATCGCGAGAAACGTCCTTGGGCTGATGGCCAGTCCTAAGCTTGCGTCAAAAATGGTCAGTGGCAATACTGAGATTGTCGGGGTTTCTGCTTTCGGTATGCTTTATCCGATGACAAATGATCGGAATATGAATAATCTTGCTAAGCTGAGCGGAAAGCGCTTTGGGACATTAGAGTTTGATGATACTCAAAAAGAAACCATTCAAAAGCTTGGTGGCATCCCCATCCCGACAAATTTGGAAAGAATTGGGACGATGTTTAATTCAGGTAAGCTTGACGTGATTTTCTTGCCCGCGTATGGATTTCAAGCACTGGATATTGCTAGAAGCATGGGTGCTAATGGTGGTATCGGGGATTATCCTATTGCGTTCATCACGATGCAGATGATTGTTCGCCAAGATAAGTTTCCAGAAGGTTATGGTCAGAAAAGTCGTACTTGGGTCGCCGCACAACTGGATCGTCAATTTAAAAATAACAAACGTCTTGAAGACAGTATTCCTTCTAAGTATTGGGTACATCTTCCTGATGTGGATACCAAAGGTTACGACAGAATTCTTCGGGAAGTGCGGATTAGCTTTGAACGTACAGGCGAATACAATAAGCAGATGGCATCGATTACCAAAAAAGAACGCTGCCTGAAAATCCCGACTAATTTTGAATGCACGCAAAACGATGAGTGATTTTTCATCCGATTCAGATTTTTAGCTCGGTATGTGTGTAAAGGCATGGATGCTGAGCGATTGTATATTTTTTGAAGTGATTGGTGATAGCATCATGCGAACGGTGAAACTCTCCAAGAGCTTGTGACGTCACGTTTGGATACTGCTGAAGAAGTGTTGATTTACGAGGCTGGCGCTGTATTGCAGCGTTTTGCACAGGACTTCTTGGAAGGGGCTGTGGCTTAATTAATCTTTTTAAGTTCACGATCAAAACTCCTCTCGAAAGAAGGGAGTTTTTTTTTAAATAGCATAACGTTATATACAGTTAAGTCTAAGTATATAGGCTCAGCAATATTGTAAATAGATACCATAATAGAACTAGATTTACAAAAGGACTCAAAATGATAATAGGGCTATTTCTTCGCTACTTTAAAACTTATCAAGGTATAAATTATATACCGCTCACTGATGAAGATAAATTTTGCGGACTGGTCGGGGATAATGGTATTGGTAAAAGCTCCGTTTTAGAGTCGTTAGATACATTTTTTAACTCCAGAGCATGGAACTTCAATACTGTGACCAAAAAGAGTGGCATGTCTTCAACTAAGCCACAGATCGTACCTATATTCATGATTCCAAGAAGACTATTGCAAGGAGATATTTTGGTTAAAGCTGCGGCTCTAAACAAAATAGCAATGATGATTACAGAGGCGGATGTATCATTATCTCTGAAACCACACGCTAAAAAATTTATTAAGCACAGGACTCAATTAGCAATAAAAGTTAATTTAGCTGATTTCTTTATTTTACCTATTGGGATTGACTACGAAGGTAAAGTATCAATCTCTTTGTTTAATAATCGGCAAATGGTCGAAGAACTACTTGGTGATGAAACTGATACAGATAAAACAAGTTTAAATGAGGATGATCTCAGAGCCAAATTAACGAGATTAATGCCAGTTTAAATGCATTTATTGATACTTTGGCTGAGGAATTAGAAGTTTATGCATACCGTACATCCACTGACCGACAACAAAACTTAAAAAAGAACGATGTTTATAATTTGATTATTCAATCATTTTTTAACACACGGAAACTGCATAAGAAGCATGGTGATGGATGGCTGGAAATCGGTCAATTAAGTTCTGGTGAAAAACAAAAAGCAATAATCGATGTTGCACACAGCTTACTTAGTAAACATAGAAGTAGCGGCTCAAACTTAATTATTGGTGTTGACGAACCAGAATCCTCACTACATATGTCTGCATGCTTTGATCAATTTGATTCTCTTTATGAAATAAGCCGAGATTGCATGCAGGTGATATTTACATCACACTGGTATGGTTTTCTACCCACTATTGAATCTGGAAGTACAACAGTTATCTCAAGAAATGAAAATACACATATTTTTGATCAAATAAACCTCGCCAGCTATAGAGAACAAATCAAACAATTAACGAGAACGTCTAAAGGTAGGCTACCTTATGATATCCGGTTAAAAAGTATGAATGACTTTGTCCAGTCCGTTATCACAAGCGCTATAGGCAATGAACCTTTCAACTGGATTATTTGTGAAGGCTCATCAGAAAAAATCTATTTGAGTAGCTATCTCAGCGACTTGATTGAGTCAAAACGTTTAAGAATTGTACCTGTGGGTGGTGCTACTGAAATTAAACGCTTATATAACCATTTACTGACTTCATATGAAGATTTTCAAGATGAAATATCAGGAAAAATAATTCTGATTGCTGATACTGATGCAGAGTTGGTTCGTTATGAGGTAAAAAATTATCCTAATCTAATTTGCAAGAGAATAGTCAATCATCCCGATTCTCGTACTACAAAATTAGTAAATATTCAGGCGAACCCAACTTCTCCTGCTACAGAAATTGAAGACACTCTAAATGGTAAGTTGTTTTTTGAGACTTTAAAGTCGTTCTCAATAGCACATCCTGACCAACTTGGTTTTCTTGATGATATTACTGAAGACCCAACTCAGGAATACTCTAAAATTTCATTAGATTTAAAAGGAAGCCAATGGGGCTTGATAGATACTTTCTTTAATTTAGAAAATAATAAGTTTGCATTTGCAAAAGCCTATACTAAAGGAATTAATGACTCTTTTACTATCCCTTCTTGGATACAAGAAATTAGAGGTTGGTTAGCTTAACAAGCAGACTGGGGTTCGCCCCAGCATCGCATTAATTCTTGCCATAACCGTAGCTTATAAAGTCAATAAACATTACTTCCTATATATCGCCATCGTCCAATGACATCTCGCAGTGCATAAGAGATATCCAACGATACCTGCCGCTCATCCAATGTCACAAAAGGAGCACAGGGCTTAATCTACGTTTGAGCCAACTTCACCTCGCGATATGTACTACAAAAATCATCAAACTTGAATATTCTGTAATATAAACGCATCGGTCATCGTAAGAACCACATCCCACATATCCAAATGATAGTATTGTTCGCAATCACACTCGACATCATGTTGAGGATAAAGGAGAGTAAGCATGTTTAATCACATCATGGTCGGTTCAAACAACATTGAACGATCAAAAGCGTTCTATAGCAAAGTGCTTGGTGTTCTCGGCGTAGGTGAACCATTGGTCAATGTCGCAGCTAGTGGTCATACACGACTATTTTACAGCCATGACGGGGGTACTTTCAGCGTTACCGAACCCATCAATGGCGAACCCGCAAACTGCGCAAACGGCTCAACAGTCGGCTTCAAGTGCAACTCACCTGAACAAGTTCGCGAATTCCATGATGTAGCAGTCGCAAACGGCGGCACCTCGATCGAAGGCGCGCCAGGCTTACGCGAAGGTAGCTTAGGCGCACTGCATCTTTCTTACGTCCGTGATCCAGACGGCAACAAACTCTGCGCACTTCATCGCCCTTAATCAACTTATGTCGCAATAGATCATTACGTCGATGAACTAAGGTTTGTTTACTTTTCAATCAAAACACGAATATCAATCATATTGCGACAGACTCATTGAATTGTTCAGTTCGATGAGTCTTTTAATCCGCTCAGTAAATTTCCAACAAAAATTAGCGTTGCGAAAACTCAACTACCCACGCTTGATGTATTGATAAAGTGTATCGAAGTGTATTCATGAAACAGTGCGATACACTTTTAAATACAATTCTTTATGAGCGTATATATTTTTTAGAATGATGATTAATAACTTCTCTCACCGATTCAAGCGAACGATATATACTACTTATTAAAATCTCATCATTTTTTAACGCTATGCCTTTAGACAACGATTTTGTTTATGCACCACCCTGCGCGCCACTAAATATTATTTATGAAGACGATGATCTTGTTGTGATTGATAAGCCCGCAGGTTTACTCTCCGTCATGGGACGCTTACCTGAACACCAAGACAGCGCATACCTCCGCATCTTAGAAAAGCACCCAACCGCCAAAGTCACCCACCGTTTAGATATGGCAACCTCAGGCATTCTCATGTTTGCCAAACATCGAGATGCAGAAGTCGCCATCAGCAAAATGTTCCAAGCCAGAACCGTCAACAAACAATATATCGCCCTCGTCCAAGGACATCTCACAGATTCAGGCAGCATCGAAGCGCCACTCATCGCCGACTGGCCAAATCGACCCAAGCAAAAAGTTGACTTCGAAATCGGTAAACACGCCAAAACCCTCTACCAACCCCTCAACTACGATGCTGGGGAAGACCAGAGCCGCATTTTGTTAGAGCCGATTACGGGGCGCTCGCATCAGTTACGGGTGCATCTAGCGCATATTGGTCATCCCATCACAGGTGATAAGCTGTATCACCCAAATCCCGCGCAAAGTTCGTTGAATCGTATGGCTTTACATGCCAGCTATCTGGCGTTTGAACATCCAATGCAAGGTGGATTTTTACAGTTAACGTCATCAGTTCCTTTTTAGCAGATGAATTGGCTAAATCATTCCAACAAACTAAAAAACGATGCCATACAAAACTCCCCCTAAGTCTGCAATAATAACCTCATCAAGTAACTCTTTTTGGTATCCCCATGTCACACGTTCCACAAATTAAAATCCCAGCCACTTACATGCGTGGCGGCACCAGCAAAGGCGTATTCTTTCGCCTGCAAGATTTACCTGAGGCGACCCAAGTCCCGAGCGCAGCACGCGACAAATTGTTTATGCGTGTGATTGGTAGCCCTGATCCATATTCTGCGCACATTGATGGTATGGGGGGCGCGACATCCAGTACCAGTAAGTGTGTCATTCTGTCCAAGAGTGCACAGCCAGAGCATGACGTAGATTACCTCTATGGTCAGGTGTCTATTGATAAAGCCTTTGTCGACTGGAGCGGTAACTGCGGTAACTTATCGACTGCCGCTGGTGCATTTGCCATTCATGCAGGTTTGGTTGATCCAGCGCGTATCCCCGAAAATGGCGTGTGCGTGGTGCGTATTTGGCAAGCCAACATCCATAAAACCATCATTGCCCATGTCCCTGTGACCAACGGTCAAGTACAGGAAACCGGTGACTTCGAGCTAGACGGCGTGACCTTTCCTGCGGCAGAAATTGTACTGGAATTTATGGATCCTTCGGATGATGGCGAAGCTGGATCAATGTTCCCAACAGGTAATCTGATCGATGAACTCGAAGTTCCGGGCGTTGGAACGTTCAAAAGCACCATGATCATGGCGGGTATTCCAACCGTCTTTGTCAATGCAGAAGACATTGGTTACACAGGTACTGAACTGCGTGAAGCCATCAACACCGATCCAGCGGCGTTGGCAAAATTTGAGGCCATTCGTGTGGCGGGTGCACTACGTATGGGCTTGATCAAAGACCCTTCCGAAGCACTTACCCGTCAGCACACCCCAAAAATTGCGTTTGTATCCAACCCTAAAGATTATGTCGCTTCTAGCGGTAAACAAATTAAAGCGGATGAAGTGGATTTACTCGTGCGCGCACTGTCGATGGGTAAACTCCACCATGCGATCATGGGTACAGCGGCGGTTGCGATTGGTACAGCAGCGGCAGTTTCTGGAACTTTGGTCAATCTCGCCGCTGGCGGCGGCGCTCGCACGGCAGTCCGTTTCGGTCATCCGTCGGGCACGTTGCGCGTCGGTGCAGAAGCGACTCAAGTCAATGGCGAATGGACTGTGACCAAAGCCATTATGAGCCGCAGTGCGCGTATTCTCATGGAAGGTTGGGTTCGCATCCCTGCGGATACGTTTTAATTTGAATCGATGTGCAATTTAAAGCCCTACTCTCAGAGTAGGGCTTTTTTTATTGATCCCACCTAATCTACGGCAACATGTTAAAATCGCATACACGAGCAACACATCCACACCTCATTCAAAAAGTCAGTATTTTATGATTCCAAAAACGAACCTCAATTGGTTTCCGGGCCACATGAGCAAGGCAACCAACGACATCAAAGAGCTTCTACCTAATATTGACGTGATTATTGAAGTGCTGGATGCCCGCATCCCCTATAGCAGTCAAAATCCTGTCATTGCTGAATTTTCGGGAAATACTCCACGAATCAAATTACTCAATAAAGATGATCTCGCTGATCCTGAGATTACTAAAAAATGGATAACCTATTTCGAGCAAGACCCAACGGTCAGAACACTCGCAATTAACTCCAGTCAACATCTACGCGTCCAAGCCCTTGTAGACCTCTGTCACGAATTAGTTCCACGCACGGCGAGTCAAGTCAAAAGCATCAAAGCCATGATTGTCGGTGTGCCTAACGTCGGTAAATCTACGTTAATTAACACCATCAAAGGACGCAAAATCACCGTAACAGGTAATGAACCTGCCGTCACCAAAGCCCAGCAGCGTATTAAACTCGATGACGATATCGTCCTCTTCGACACGCCAGGTATTTTGTGGCCAAAATTTCATAACCAAAATTCAGCTTATCGCCTTGCGGTAACTGGCGCAATTAAGAATACAGCAGTCACTTTCGACGATATCGCCTGTTACGCCATGGATTATTTAATCCAAGCCTACCCTGATCGTGTGAAAGAACGTTATGGTTTGGAAGAACTTCCCAACGACGCCATCGATTTTTTTGAAATTGTCGGCGTTAAAAAACGATACTTCTCCAGCGGTAAATGTGTGGACTATATCCGTCTCGGTGAAATGGTGATTCATGATATTCGTAAACCGACGCTGGGTCGACTCAGCTTTGAAACTCCAGAAATGGCTGAACTCGAAGAAGTCCTCGCTCAAGAAGCGAAGCGAGAACGCGAGATTCGTAAAGAAGCCCAAATGTCAGGCAAGAAAAAGCGTCGTCCATCTCAGCCCCCGAGCGATAAGTAATCACTGATCATTTACTTGATTCATCGAGAGATGTTCGTTTTCGGTTAAAATAGATTTTTCTGAGAGTTAACCATCATGTCTACACTGCCAAACTGCCCTAAATGCCAATCCGAATATACATACGAAGATGGTGATATGTTGATTTGCCCAGAGTGTAGCCATGAATGGAGCAAAAATATCGCCGCCAGCGATGACGCAGCATCAATCATTAAAGACTCTAATGGCAATGTCTTAATCGATGGTGACACGGTAACTGTGATTAAAGACTTAAAAGTTAAAGGCTCATCACTGGTCGTAAAAGTGGGTACGAAAGTGAAAAATATTCGCCTAGTCCTCGAATCAAACGACGGCCATGACATTGATTGCAAAATTGATGGTATCGGCGCAATGAAACTAAAATCTGAGTTTGTAAAGAAAGCCTAAACATTAGACTGCGAGATAATCACGCAAGGATAAAGTGCACGCAGGTATCTTCGTTTAGAGATCAAAGGAAATAGTATCTCATGAAAAGAAATTTTTTAGCCGTAGTGCTTTCTATTTTGATACTTAGTAGCTGTATGTCGCGTGAAGAAGCCGGAAAACATGTCACCATCACATTGATTCAATCACCTGAAACACAACTTAGCGAATGGCGACTTACTCCAAATGATTCACAGAATGATGCCTCAGTTACTCTCCCAGCAACTACACGCTATGAATCACCGCTCGGGACGATTGAAATAAGTCGCGAACCAACACATTTAAAGATAATCACAGAACCTCAAGTGATCTCAGTATCCAATACGCGGAAGGCGCACATTGAACAACAAGTAGCTACTTTTCACGGTAACCTCATTCATCCTGCGGATGATGACTTGCTTCAACTCGCAGGGAATGATTTTCTTCACACAACCTATCGAATTCGGAAACATAACAATCAACGCCAACGGATTGAGTTATTTATCGCACCAATTCATGAGCATTTGATGACCATCATCGTTCGAATTGGTGATGATGCAGATATGCAAAGCTATTCAGCACTTCAAACTTTTCTAAATCAGCAAGTCAATGAATACAATCGCCATTGGAAGGAATCAAAGAAGTAGAAAAACGTGAGAGGAAATACAAATATCATTGATTCTGTGAGATCTAATCACATTAGTTTACAGAGAAAAAACAGCTATGCTACAATATGAAAATACTCATTGTCATATAATCTCCTTGTCGATAAGACAACGAAACCCCTTTTCAGTCCGCCTCCCCCGGCGGACTTTTTTTATGTATAAAACCTAATTCTTATTTAAGAAGCGTCAGAACCGATTTGGGTCTGAGTATAATTTTGAATACCAATACGTTCGATCAACTCTAGCTGAGTCTGCAGCCAATCGATATGTTCTTCTTCACTTTCTAAAATATCATTAAAAAGTTCACGACTCACATAATCACGGACCTTTTCACAATGCTCAATCGCATCTTTTAGATCAGGATGCGCATTCATCTCCATTGCAAGATCACTTGTCAGGATTTCTTTTACATCCTCACCAATATGAAGTTTTCCCAATTGCTGTAAGTTAGGTAACCCTTCTAAGAACAGTATACGTTCAATCAATCGATCTGCGTGCTTCATCTCATCAATCGATTCATGCCACTCATGCTCTGCAAGCTTGGTAATACCCCAATTTTTAAACATCTTTGAATGCAGAAAATATTGATTGATTGCAGTCAGTTCATTAAGCAATACTTTGTTTAAGAAACCAATTACTTGTGGATTGCCGCGTAATGCCATGGTCGTGCTCCTTTTTTATAATCAAAGACTGTAATAAGTATAAACCTCTAACAGTACTCGATAAAACAAAAAAGCGAATCAAAATGTACTATGAATGTTCATTACGACATCGCGACACTCTTTGAGTTTATGGCCTTTAAAAAGCAAAACCCCCCACCTGACATGAGGTGGGGGGGTTTTGCTAGTAACTTACGTTACGAATAATGAGCTGAGGATGCCCTACTCTCACATGGCGAATGCCACACTACCATCGGCGCAAAGAGGTTTCACTTCTGAGTTCGGGAAGGGATCAGGTGGTTCACTCTCGCTAT
>JACMMY010000018.1 GCA_014378805.1 Moraxellaceae bacterium | reverse complement strand
GCGCCTACTTTAGCTTCGATATAATCGACAAGGAGTTTTTCACTAATGGCTGAGTTTGGGTAGCGTACGAGAAATGTATTAATCACTTGTGGTAATTGTTGCGCTAGATTGTTGTTTAATTTCCAATATTCAGGATAGGGTGCTAGTAGATTAGTGTGCATTTGCTCCCGATATAAATCCAGTGTGGGCCAGTCGCGTGAGCGAGCAGCGCGTTGGGCATCGATAAAGTCACCATCTGCTGCTTGAGCTGGCATAGCTGCGCCAATCGCCACGGAAAGTGTAGAGAAAATTGCAAATGCACGCATTGCCAATTCGAGAGTGAAGATTCGATTGCTTTGATTAATGGGCATTACCGCTCAACTTTTAGGTGTAAATATCAGAAATATTCAAATGAACAAAATGTTAATGCAAAAGTATTTCTGCGTGATTGCATGCTATAAAACACGTATGCAAAAACAGCAATAAAGTTACGCACATAAATATGCTCAATTGTAAAAGGTTAGCGCACTCAAGAAAAAGATTGCTTGTGTAACATTGATCATAAAAATTCAAAAATATTCATGTTTAAACATGATCTTCAGACAATATGTTTAAAAGTAACCATCTTTCAAAGTTCTCGCCGCTTTCGATAAAGTTCGCTGCGGATGCCAGACCATACCTAGAGTGCGATGTAGAATGACATGCTCTATGCTTAATACAACCAAATCAGCATCTACTAATGTTTTGGGTAAAACCGACCAACCTAAGCCAATTGATACCAACATTCGGATTGAGTCTAGAGGGTTGGTGCTCATACTGGTTTTTAGACTTAATCCTTCTTGATGAAATGCATCTAGCGTAATTTGACTGGTATAGGTATTTGCTGCAGGCAGGATCGCAGGATAATGCGTTAAATCTGCTAAGGTTAAATTCATTTTTCTGGCTAATGGATGAAATGGCGCTACAACAAAGACGAGTGGATCATTCCAGATTTCGCGGTAGGTAAGACGAGGATCAAAGGTGGGCGGTAAGGTCAAAAATGCCAACTCTAATTCACCCGCTAAAACCGCCTGATGCGCTTGTTCAGAATCGACGAAATGTACATCGAGTTCCACTTCTGGATGTGCTTGAACAAAACTTTTTAGAGCCGTAGGCAAATGGTGTAGCCCAATATGATGACTGGTTCCAATTCTTAACAAGCCTGCGACTTGATCTTGCGCATGGCTGAGCGCATGTTTGATCTCTTCATAATCGAGCAACCAGCGTTTTGCGCGAGGTAATAAATCCTGTGCGGCTTGAGTCGGCTGAATGCCACGCCCAATCGGTGTAAATAAAATCACCCCGAATTCATCTTCCAAAATGCGTAGGCGCTTGCTGATCGCAGGTTGCGTGAGAAAGAGTTTTTCCGCGGCACGAGAAACAGAACCTGTTTGCATGACGGTGACGAAAGCTTGGAGAGAGGCGGTGTTCATTTTGGGTTGCCTTTGTTTTGTTTTTTTAAATGAAAAATCCAGAACATAGAGCACTGAGCCTGTCGAAGTGCGTTGGATGCGCAAATGCATGCTGCATGTCGCCGTGCATTTCGACGGGCTCAATGAACTATTTTTGTTTAATTAAAATCAAAAGCAAATCCTCCCTAACCCGGGACTACTTTGGCTACGCCAAAATATAAAAGCTCATCCCTTTGCAAAGGGAGGTTGGGAGGGATTTTGCTTTTGATCTTTTATGCAAAACCTGAAAGATTAAATCATTCCAAAAAGTTTCTTTATTGATAAAAATGATAAATTAGTTTTATTGAAAAAACAAAGTTAATATATGCACATCCGGCTTATTGAATAAAAAATTTAACAAGCTAGGCAGCCTTAAACCCAGACGCAGAGCAAACGCTTAAGCGAATTCCAGATCAAGGTGAGTGAAATGACCGCGAAGACATTGTATGACAAGCTTTGGGATGATCATTTGGTCAAGCAGCGTGATGATGGATCGTGCTTGATTTATATTGATCGTCAATTATTGCATGAAGTAACAAGCCCGCAGGCGTTTGAAGGCTTGCAGCTTGCAAAGCGTAAACCATGGCGTTTAGATGCCAATATTGCAACACCAGATCACAACGTGCCGACCAGTAAAGCGGAACGTGCTCAAGGCATTGCTGGGATTCAAGATCAAGTATCACGTATCCAAGTGCAAACGTTGGATGATAATTGTAAAGCGTTTGATGTCGTTCAGTTTGATATTAATGATGTGCGTCAAGGCATCGTCCACGTGGTTGGCCCAGAACAAGGTTTGACTTTGCCAGGCATGACCGTGGTGTGTGGTGATTCGCATACCGCAACGCATGGTGCGTTTGGTTGTTTGGCACATGGTATTGGTACGTCGGAAGTTGAGCACGTATTAGCAACACAATGCTTGATTCAAAAAAAATCAAAAAATATGTTGGTGCGTGTTGATGGCGTTTTGGGCGCAGGCGTAACGCCGAAAGATGTCGTGCTTGCTATTATTGGTAAAATCGGTACAGCTGGTGGCAATGGTCATGCGATTGAATTCGGTGGTCAGGTCTTCCGTGATATGTCGATGGAAGGTCGTATGACCGTCTGTAATATGGCAATTGAAGCAGGCGCACGCGTTGGTATGGTCGCTGTGGATGATAAGACGATTGCTTATTTTGAAGGCAAGCCTTTTGCACCGAAAGCAGATCAGTGGGAACAAGCCGTTGTCTACTGGCAGACTTTACATAGCGATGCTGATGCTGTGTTTGATACAGTCGTTGAATTGGATGGTGCTAGCATAGAGCCACAAGTCTCTTGGGGCACGTCACCTGAAATGGTTATCGCAGTTAGCCAAACCTTGCCATTGATCGAATCCAGTAATGATCCAGTAAAACAAGATGGCATGAAACGTGCCTATCAATACATGGGCTTAACGCCAGGTCAGTCCCTCGAAGCGATTCAGTTGGATCGTGTGTTTATTGGTTCATGTACCAATTCTCGCATCGAAGATTTACGCGCAGCAGCAGCGGTGATTAAAGGTCGTAAAGTGGCAAGCAGTATTAAACAGGCATTGGTTGTTCCGGGTTCAGGTCTGGTCAAAAAACAAGCGGAAGCAGAAGGCTTGCATACCGTTTTTACCAATGCCGGTTTTGAGTGGCGTGAACCAGGTTGTTCCATGTGTTTGGCGATGAATGCTGACAAGTTGCAATCTGGCGAACATTGCGCTTCGACCAGTAATCGTAACTTTGAAGGTCGTCAAGGTAATGGCGGTCGTACACATTTGGTCAGTCCTGCGATGGCGGCAGCGGCAGCATTGGCGGGTCACTTCGTCGATGTACGAACATTTTAAGGAGAGACAACTATGAAACCTTATATTATTGAAACAGGTATTGTCGCTCCGCTTGATCGTGCGAATGTTGATACCGACCAAATCATTCCTAAGCAGTTTTTGAAATCGATTAAACGTACGGGTTTTGGTGCAAACTTATTTGATGAGTGGCGTTATTTGGATGAAGGATATCCAGGTCAAGACAACAGTATACGTCCAGTCAATACTGGGTTTGTGTTGAATCAATCACGTTACCAAGGTGCGAATATCTTGCTTGCGCGACAAAATTTTGGTTGCGGTTCGAGTCGTGAACATGCACCATGGGCATTGGCTGAATATGGCTTCCGTACGGTCATTGCGTCATCTTTTGCAGATATTTTCTATAATAACTGCCTAAATAACGGGATGTTGCCAGTGATTCTAGCCGAAGATGTGATGGATGTTTTATTTGCCGAAGCAGAAGCAACTGAAGGATATCAACTCACAGTTGACTTGCAGCAGCAGCTCGTCATTCGCCCAAATGGTCAAACGCATGCATTTGAAGTCGATGCATTTCGTAAGCATTTTTTAATAAATGGTTTAGATGAAATTGGCTTAACCATGCAAGACAGTGATTCAATTCACGCTTTTGAAGCGAAAGCAAAAGTCAGTCGTCCATGGGTGTTTAATACACTTCATGTATGAGTATTGTATGGCGTATACTCTCGTGCATCATGTTGGGAACACGATTTCCAACATGACGCATGCACGAAGTATGCGATATACGGAGCATGAACATGGCTGTACGAGACATTAAACAATTGACGGTGAATTTGAACACCTTAAAGCGATTGTCAGCGCAATATATTTTGAACGTGGTAATGGTTGTATCGACTGCGATATTACTGATGGGTTTTGCTGGGTGTCATTCCTTTTCAGCATTGAAAACCAGACCTATTTCGATGATGCCTAATCTTAATACGCAACAAGAAGATCAGTCGGGTATTGCTTCTGTGCACTGTTCAGGTGGTGTAGGTTGCCAGTTTGTCAGCTTAAATAATATTGAGTTGCTCAATGCTAAAGGTGAGCCGACTGAACACGGCAAAACCGATGCGGTACTCCGTTTCGAGTCATCTACAACCAATTACAGTTCGCAATATTATTTGGCATTGACTGCTGCGCCGCATGATGTCGAAATGCTCTTTTTTCCAATTTCAAGAGATCGAGTCGAGAAGTTTAATTTGACACATCGCTTTAAGGCGGGTCATCGTTATGATTTTAAATTGTATCGTCAAGAGCGTGAGCAATCTGCAAGTTTACTCAATTTGGCAGGCCCAGCGCCTTTGTGCGTGGACGTGCTAGATGAGGATAAAGTAGTGCGTCGTTTTTGCCGTACGTATGGTTTTCAAACCATGACAACATCGTTTCTTGAGCAAAAAATCAAATAATTTACCCTGATTTGATTGCGATCGATGAGGGTGTTAATGAGTACGAGTTGGTTTATTTTTTTAGTTTTGTTTAGTGGAATCTTTACATGTCTCAACATATTTTAATTCTCGCTGGTGATGGCATCGGTCCTGAAATCATGGCTGCTGCCGAAAAAATTCTCAATCGTGTTAATGATCAATTTTCCCTCAATTTCACATGGTCACATGGCTTGTTGGGCGGCTCTGCGATTGATGCACATGGCGTACCGCTGCCTGATGTGACTTTAGATGCAGCAAAGAAAGCAGATGCTGTATTGCTTGGTGCTGTCGGTGGTCCTAAGTGGGATACGATTGAACGCTCGATTCGTCCAGAACGTGGTCTATTGAAGATTCGTAGTGAGTTGAATCTATTTGCAAATTTACGTCCAGCGATTTTATATCCACAATTAGCGGATGCATCAAGTTTGAAGCCTGAAATCGTTGCTGGGCTTGATATTCTGATCGTACGTGAATTGACAGGCGGGATTTATTTCGGTCAACCACGCGGAATTCGCATTCTTGAAAATGGAGAAAAACAAGGTTTCAATACCGACGTTTATGCAGAAAGCGAAATCAAGCGGATTGCTAAAGTCGCTTTTGATATGGCGGCTCTGCGCGGTGGCAAGGTTTGTTCTGTGGATAAAGCCAACGTATTAGAAGTCACTGAGTTATGGAAACAAACCGTGACGGATTTGGCTGCTGCTGAATACCCAGAGATCAAATTGTCACACATGTATGTCGATAACGCAGCGATGCAGTTGGTCAAAAATCCAAAGCAATTCGATGTGCTTGTGACGGGTAATCTGTTCGGTGACATTTTGTCGGATGAAGCGGCGATGTTGACGGGTTCGATTGGTATGTTGCCTTCTGCAAGTTTAGACGCGAATGGTAAAGGTATGTATGAACCTTGTCATGGTAGCGCGCCTGATATCGCTGGACAGGACTTAGCGAATCCACTCGCGACGATTTTGTCAGTAGCGATGATGCTGCGTTATACCTTCAAGCGTGAAGATGCGGCAAAAGCGATTGAAAGGGCAGTTGGTAGTGTCCTTGATCAAGGATTACGTACTGGTGATATTATGTCTGCTGGCATGACTAAGATTGGTACTCAAGCGATGGGTGAGGCTGTGTTGAAAGCTTTAGGATAATCTTGCGTCGAGACTATAAATACGAAGGAAGCCGCAAGAGTTGCGGCTTTTTTTGTGAGGAAAATATAGACATAACACTGAGGGAAATCATAAAAATGAGCACAAATCCACTTTGTCTTTAGAGTCTATTTAAAAAAATTCAGAAAGTTGCTATAAACTTTTGAGGAAGTGATCGAGATGTTAAATAGACACGTTGAGATTGTGCCACCACAAAAAACATAAATATGTCTATTTTTCATGGCATATAAAACAGTATCTTAGACGGAGTTAAACTGTTGGTTTGAGTTCAAGCACTCCGACCAACGCTAAAAAGCCGCATTATATGCGGCTTTTTGAATCAATTTATTTGGCTTAACGCCGTTTAAGTTGACGAATTATCGTGCGCGATAAGTGATGCGACCTTTCGATAGATCATAAGGGGTCATTTCGACCTTAACGGAATCGCCTGTCAGAATGCGGATATAGTGCTTACGCATTTTTCCAGAGATATGCGCGATCACTTCGTGGTCATTCTCAAGACGGACACGAAACATGGTGTTTGGTAAGGTTTCAGTGACGACGCCTTCAAACTCGATCAGCTCTTCTTTGTTGGACATATTCGCTCTACATAGTTTGACATCGTGATCGTTCTCATTTTTTTACAAGAACAGTTGCGAATGTCAGATGAATTCAGGAAGGACGATATTTTAGCCGTTTGCTGGGCTAGACGCAACAAAGCAAACACTTTTCTTTAAGAATGATTAATCTGTGCTTGATTTGAATCAGATTACTTCGCCTCAGTTGGAATCGTTAAAAACTGTAAATCATCAATCGCGGTAATTTCTATGCTGTGTGAGGTTTTATTAATAATACACATTTCACCAGCTTTGATATTTAAACCCGCACGTTGCAGCGTAATCAGTGCATAGTGTGGTGTATTGATGATTTCACCCACAGCGGTAGGATGATCTAGTCGACTTTTTTCGAGACAATCTTTTTGATAATTGGCTAGGCTTTGCTGTCCTGAAATCATCGACATCCGTACGCTAGGTGACATGCAACACGCACTCACCAATATCGTCTGAAGGACGACAAATGTCATCAGTATTGAGCGAATATTTAGATGAGAAAGGGGAGAAATTTTCATAAAATGTCCTTAATTTTTTGATTTTAAGTTGTGTATTAGTCGATTCTAATGACGGCAAAAAAATGGGAGAGAGATCGGATCATTGCGAAGTTTAGATGATTTTATCTTAAATCCATGTAAAGTATTATTCTAGTATTGATGGTCTCATTTAATCGGATGTATTTTGAGTGAACATACAAAGAGTGAGATGAGGATCACAACTAAACTAATTGTCTGAATTGTTATCATTTAGTGATATAAATAAAGTGATATGATAAGTCGTATTATTTTTTATTTATCTTAAAAAAAGTTTTGATATTGGGGCAACACGTCTCATTTGATTTAATTGAGAGTGATCGTCTCGTTGTGGATGCGCTGAGGATAATGTCATGCAGAGAATACAGACCGATGCCGCCATTTTATTTAAGATGGTGTATGAAGGGATGCGTCGTGCCGAGTTTCCCGTTGATGAGATCTTAATGCGGGCGGGCGTTGCGATGAGTCGTGTCGATGACAAGGCGCGTACACCAAATCATATGCAAGTTGCATTTTGGAAAGCGGCAGAGTCTGTCACGGGTGATCCTGATCTTGGGTTACATTTGGCGGAGCATATGCCACTTTATCGTGGTCAAGTTGTTGAATATTTATTCTTGAGTAGCGCAACGTTTGGTGCGGGTTTGAGGCGTGCGCTGGCTTACCAGCGATTGGTCAGTGATGTATTGGATGCATCTGTTTGCATTGACGGTGATCAAGTTTGTTTGTCAAATGCGGCGGTATTTTATAAGGATACCCTCTCTTTACGTCATTTTACCGAATGTTTTGCATTGAGTTTATTACGTTTTTTTCGTTTTGTAACGGACGGGAAGTTTAATTTCACTCGTATAGATTTTGCATTTACCCAAGGTGCCTCTGCAGCAGAATATGAGCGTGTGTTTGCGTGTCCCGTTCATTTGAACCAGTCAGAGACACGAGTGTATTTTGATCTGAAAATTATGGATCAGCCACTTTGGCAATCTGAACCTGAGTTGCTACGTTTGCACGAACAGTTGGCTTTGGAGAAGTTGCAAGAGTTAGCGCGCTCTGATCTGGTTGGTGATGTACGCCGTGCGATTGGTGAGACATTAGAAAGTGGAGAGGTGTCGCTGGAGACGGTTGCTGAACGGTTAAATATTTCTTCGCGTCGATTGCGAACGCAGTTGAGCGAAGCAGATACCAGTTTTCAGCAAGTTTTGTCAGATTATCGCACTCGATTGGCGAAGCGGTTACTGTCTAAAACCACTGAGAGCGTAGAGCGGATTGTCTACCTGACAGGTTTCTCTGAACCGAGTACTTTTTATCGTGCTTTTAGGCGGTGGACGAATGAAACACCCGTTGAATATCGTAAACGAAAACAAGCGACGACTTAGTTGATTAAAACGAAGCTTTAAAAATTCTGAAAAAAATAACACTATGCAATGTTTAACCAGACGGGACCTAATGGCAATTCTGGTAATGAAAATTCGTCCGGATAATAGGCATTAATAAAATATAGCCCATCAGGCGGCGCAGTCACACCTGCTTCTTTACGATCTTGAACTGCTAATAAATGGTCAATCCATTCAATCGGCTTGAGTCCTTCGCCGATTTCAAGCAAAGCTCCGACAATATTTCGCACCATGTGATGGAGGAATCCATTGGCCTGTATATCCAGTACAATCAGTTGTCCGTGACGCGTTAAAGTCACATGACTCACATGACGCACAGGCTGATTGGATTGGCAGGCAACGGCGCGAAAGCTAGTAAAATTATGCGTCCCAATTAGCTTTTGCGCTGCTGATTGCATTCTGGAAAGATCAAGTGGTGCGTAATGATGAGTCACTTGACCATTTAGCAGTGCAGGGCGATAGTCGTGGTTATAAATGACATAACGATAACGCCGCGCATGTGCCTTAAATCGCGCATGAAAGTCGTCTGTCATCGGTTGTAGCCACCGCACTGCAATATCGTGCGGTAAGACGGTGTTGGTGCCACGAATCCAGCCGCGAATCGAGCGTTCTGCATCGGTATCAAAATGCGCAATCATGTTACACGCATGGACGCCTGCATCGGTACGTCCCGCCGCATGAAGAGTAACTGGATGATTCGCAATTTTGGATAAAGCAATTTCGACTGTTTCTTGTACTGTGCGGATGCCTTCTTGTTGCGTTTGCCATCCGCGATATTGGCTGCCACAGAACTCCAAACCTAAAGCAAGACGCGGCATAGCAAATTTATTCCTGTATGATTTTTTTATGTGGTGAAGGGATTAATTCGATTCATTGAGTGAATCGAATTAATGGGTATAAGTAGCGATGTATTCCAACCATAACTGGCGACGTTCTGAATATGTTTTTACCGTCATCTGCAGCCAAGCTAACCGCGCAAATATTGCAGGTAATGGTAATGCACCGCCTGATAATACACCGCATGCTGCGAGCCAATTTCCTGCGGCATAACGTGACTCAATGCCACCAAAAGGCACTTGCGTACTTAAAATCACAATCACCCCCCGTTGTTCGGCGGCGAGTAAAGCGCGATGTATTCGTAAATCATCTGGAAAGTTACCGAGACCATACGCCAATAGAATCACTGCTTCTGCACCCGACAATAGCACTTGTTCAAACTGTGCAATCAGGATATTCAGAGGAAGAGGCGATGCATAGTATATCTGTATATTCAACCGAGATAACGCTTCTTTAAAACGTGTTGGATGACTAATTAATGTATTGATGTGTACTGTTAGATTTTTCTGATTCTGATTCTGAGATTGCTTAAACAGATCACCTGTAAACGCCGCGATATCTTGAGTATGAGTTTTCTGCACACCATTTGCAGTCCAATGTTGCTGGTTGAATGCGACGCGAACCCATCCTTTATCCGTCACTTTTTGATCAACAAAAGCAGAGTAAGCGGTTTTAATATTACTGAACGCATCACTATGAGGGGCGAAGGTCAGTTGCATAGGGTCGAGTAAGGGAAATTGGCTGCCTGTCACTACAATTTTTAAGTCGGTTCCACGTAATGCTTCAGAAAGAAATGCAGCGGTAAATGCTAACGTGTCAGTACCATGTAAGATAATCCAGTGTTTAATATGCGTATGAATAGGGTCTAAGAGTAACTCTAATATATTGCCCCAATCTTCTGGGACTAATGCACTGCTATCTTTAATATTGCCTGAGAAATAATGCCATTCGTTTGGATGGATCTGTTCTCTTTGCGTATTTTCAGCGTGATCATCTTTCTGAGTGAATGCGGTTTCAAATATCTCGGCGAAATGGGGCAAAAAAATATGAGCAGGGAGTGGCGTAAGGGGAGCCCCAGCACAACCAATTGTTCCACCTAAATATAAAACACCGAGATGAAGAGTGGGATCATGATTTGGCATAGGTTAGCTCCAGTCATCACACATTGAACTTAAAAATTAATATATTAAATAAACCAGCAATAAAAAATGGCGACTTAACGTCACCAAATTTTATTACGCATACTCACTTTCCAAATTAAGACGCAAGCGTTGAAATTAATTTACGCGCTTCAATTTGTTGTTGCTCTGCACCATGAATTGAAACTTCCGAAAGGAGCTCGCGTGCACTTCTGATTTCACCTAGTTCAATATAATTGCGAGCGAGATCCAATCGTGTTTGAAACGTGTCTACAGTTTTAAGAAATGGGAACTCTTCTTCGAGTGAAGATGCTGAATCATTTTGGACAGGTTCAATTGTTTTGGAGGTTGCAACGGGCACAGAAAAAACAGGTTCAGGTGCAACTTCCGTTGCGAAAGGGTCAGTAATCGCTGGTTCAGATGGCGATGCAAAGTTTTCATCTGCAAGATCAGTTGTCCAGTCATTTTTCTTAGCACTAGCGTCTGTTTTATCTTCATCCAGCGCAAAGCTTTCATCAAAATCAAACTCAAGATCAACGAGATCAATCGTTTTACTCTCGTCCATTGTGGATGACTTTAGATCGACTTCAGTAGCAGGTTTAAGGGGTTCAGCGTCTTTCAGTTCTAAATTTGGCGATACTGTTTCTTGATTTAATGATTTATCTTCAGACGGTATGTTAATAATAAAGTCATCAAATTCTGAAAAATCAAAATCATTACTTTGTTTTTTTGCCGAGTCTTCAACTGGAGTCTCTTTTGATTCTAAAGAAGTAGCTCCTAAGTCGATATCATCCAAAGAAAACTCAGTTTCAATGGGGGTAATATCAACAGTTTTGCCGAGTGATGTACTTTCTGCATCAGTTGGGATGGGTAATTCAGAGGTGAACGCAAGACTATCCACCGTATAATCGAGTACTTCAGCTTGAGTTGTTTGTTCAGGTTCTACAACAGGGGCCTTTGCATGCGATGCGTTATATTCAATGTGTTCGCTATCTTCGACAATCGCTGGGCGTACTAGTTGATCATGCAATTCTTCGGCATGAATGAGTGCCAAAGGATCATCTAATTGCTTGAGCTGATCAAATTGAGCATCAAATGCTTCGTGATCTCTTTGTTTAAGATAAATTGCGAGCAGTTCCAACATTAAGTCACTGCGTTCAGGATTCTTTTGTAGGCCTTTATTCAATACGCCTACGGCTTGAGGAAAGCGCTGTTGGGCAAGAAGTTGTTTAGCTTCATCTAAAGCATCCGTTACTTTAGGTTTCGGTTCTTCTTTGACTGCAACGGGTACTTTTTCTACGACAATGGGTGCGACAACTGGTGTTGGAGTTGAAGTTTTGATTGTCGGAGATGAATCAATTTTCTTCGTGGTTACGACCACAGGAGGCGTAGGAATTTTTCTTCCAGGTGTTTGTATTTTCTTTTGCCCTATCCATTTTTTGGGTAAAAGTGTAACACCGACCAGTATGACGACAACAAGGAGTCCCCAAACCCAGCCAGGAATTCCTCCTGATGATGCTTCATCCGCGGCATAAACTGATTGTGAGATTAATAAACCGAAAGTGGTTATTGCGCTAATTAATTTGATATGGCTGTTTCTATGCACCATATT
>JACMMY010000223.1 GCA_014378805.1 Moraxellaceae bacterium | reverse complement strand
TCGGTCTGATTACTGAGTGGTTAGATGAGCGTGGTGATTTACAAACGCGTCATGACGCCTCAGATTTGGGTGGTACGATGCGCTTGGGCGCACAAAAGGCGCTTTTAACTGCGGGAAGTAAGGCTCAGAAAATCTACGGTAAAGTTGAAATCGTTGAGCGTCATCGTCATCGCTATGAAGTCAATGATCGCTATATCGCTCAACTTGAAGCTGCGGGCATGACAGTTTCTGGTTATTCGGCTGATCAACATTTAGTTGAAGTGGTTGAAATTGGCGACCATCCTTGGTTTGTAGCATGTCAATTCCACCCAGAATTTACCAGTTCACCTCGCGGAGGACATCCACTGTTTGCAAGTTTTGTTGCAGCCGCGATGACTCAAGCGAAAACGCACTAAGCGTCAATAATGGGAGCATTAATACGACGTATTAGTGCTTTTTATTTAGTTTAAGATATCGAAGACGAGGGATTGTCATTCGATCAAACGATGAGGCGTATGATGAGCATAGAATTAAAAGCCCAGTCACACATTACCTTAGATCAGATTCAGATGGGCAATGATCAGCCTTTTGTGCTGTTCGGCGGCATGAACGTACTTGAGTCTAAAGACTTAGCCTTTGAAATTGCAGAAACTTATATTGATATCACGACGCGTTTAGGGATTCCCTATGTGTTTAAGGCGAGTTTCGATAAAGCGAATCGCTCAAGCTTGCACTCCTATCGTGGGCCAGGTTTAGAGAAAGGTCTACAATGGCTTGAAGAACTGAAAGCTAAATATAATGTGCCTGTCATTACTGATATTCATGAGCCTTTTCAAGCGGAACCTGTTGCGCAAGTAGCTGACATTATTCAGTTACCTGCATTTTTAAGCCGTCAAACTGATCTGGTCGAAGCGATAGCTAAATCAGGCGCGATCATTAATATCAAAAAAGCACAGTTTCTTGCGCCACATGAAATGCGTCATATTTTGCATAAATGTCTGGAAGCCGGAAATGACAAGCTGATTTTATGCGAGAGCGGTTCAAGCTTTGGTTATAACAATTTGGTCGTGGATATGCTGGGCTTTGATTCGATGAAAGCCATGAATGTTCCTGTGTTTTTTGATGTCACTCATGCATTGCAAACCCCCGGTGGTCGTGCTGATTCCGCAGGTGGACGTCGTGCGCAGATTACGACGCTGGCACGCGCAGGGATGGCAACTGGATTAGCGGGATTGTTCTTAGAAGCACATCCAAATCCAGATGTGGCGAAATGTGATGGGCCATGCGCATTGCGTTTATCTCAGTTAGAAGCATTTTTGACCCAAATTAAACAACTGGATGATCTTGTGAAAGGGTTCGCTGTGTTGGATACGCATTAATTGTTGTCGATGTTAATTTTTTGAAGTATTTATCATCATATTGATGATGGTGTGATTTATAAAATAAGTAATCGTTTTGAATCACTTGTCTGTTTTTTAAAACGATTACTTTGTTTTTTTAGCTATTGAGTTAGCTGTTTATTACTGAAAACTATGATTGAAAATCTGGAGCTATAAATGAGTCAAATCGCCGACATTCGCGCCCGTGAAATTTTGGATTCTCGTGGAAATCCGACTATTGAAGCGGATATTACTTTAGCGTCAGGTGCAGTTGGTCGCGGTGTTGCGCCGAGTGGTGCATCAACGGGTTCACGTGAAGCGTTAGAGTTGCGTGATGGGGACAAATCTCGCTATTTGGGTAAAGGTGTTCGTCATGCTGTGCAAAATGTGAATAGTGATATTCGCGACTTGCTGCTGGGTGCCGATGTCCGTGATCAAAAAGGTTTAGATGAAAAACTTATCGCACTGGATAATACTGAAAACAAATCAAAATTAGGCGCGAATGCGATGTTGGCGGTTTCGCTTGCTGCTGCACGTGCTGCTGCTGCCGAATTACAGTTGCCACTGTATCAACATATCGCAAATTTGCGCGGTCAATCGGCACTTTCTATGCCTGTACCGATGATGAACATCATCAACGGCGGTGCGCATGCTGATAATACCGTTGATATCCAAGAATTCATGATTGAGCCGATTGGTTTCACCAGTTTTAGCGAAGCGCTGCGCGCAGGTGCGGAAATTTTTCATAGCCTTAAAAGCGTATTGAAAAAACAGGGTTTAAACACTGCGGTCGGTGATGAAGGTGGTTTTGCGCCTAACCTACGTTCAAACGAAGAAGCGATTACCGTCATTCTGCAAGCGGTTGAACAAGCTGGTTATAAGGCAGGTAAAGACATCATGTTGGCACTGGATTGTGCCGCAACCGAATTCTATAAAAATGGTCAATACGTATTGGCTGGTGAAGGCAATAAAGCATTCAGTAATCATCAATTTGCGGATTACTTGGCGGGCCTTGCGCGTCAATACCCAATCATTTCAATTGAAGATGGTTTGGATGAGTCAGATTGGGATGGTTGGAAATACTTGACCGATATCTGCGGCGACAAAGTTCAGCTAGTGGGTGATGATTTGTTCGTAACCAATCCTGCGATTCTGCAAAAAGGGATTGATACCGGCGTAGCCAACTCAATTCTGATTAAGTTCAACCAAATCGGTACGTTGACCGAAACGCTTGATGCGATTTACTTGGCAAAAGCGAATAACTACACCACCGTGATTTCACATCGTTCAGGTGAAACTGAAGATTCATTCATTGCTGATTTGGCGGTGGGTACTGCTGCGGGTCAGATTAAGACTGGCTCATTGTGCCGTTCTGATCGCGTGTCTAAGTACAACCAATTACTACGCATCGAAGAAATGGTTGATGCGCCGTATCGTGGTGCAGCTGAATTCCGTGGTCTAGTTGAACGTTTGAAGGCTCAATAATGCTGTCGACGATCACAGGTCGCCTCCTGATTGGTATTACAATACTGGTTATCACTTTTCTACAGTTTAAGCTGTGGTTTGGTGAGGGTGGTTACACAGATCGTCACGCCATGGTTGAGCTAACCAAGCACCAAGATGAAAAAAATATTAAGCTTGTCGAGCGCAATCGTGTGCTCGCAGCTGAAGTGAATGATCTTAAAAATGGTATGGAAGCGGTCGAAGAACATGCACGATTAGACTTGGGTCTGATTCGTCCGAATGAAACCTTCGTTCAGTTGAGTGCGTTACCGCCGCCCGTGGTCGTACAAACACCTGCGGCATCATGAGCAACCATCGCTTATGGGCGCTTGTTCCTGCCGCGG
>JACMMY010000222.1 GCA_014378805.1 Moraxellaceae bacterium | reverse complement strand
GTTTACAAACTTATTTTACGCTTGAGGAGTTAAAACTCATGGCACATAAAAAAGCTGGTGGATCAACCCGTAACGGTCGCGATTCCAATCCTAAGATGCTCGGTGTAAAAATGTACGGCGGTCAAAAAATCATCGCTGGTAACATCATCGTGCGTCAACGCGGTACTGAATTCCATGCTGGTGCAAACGTTGGTATGGGTCGTGACCATACTTTGTTCGCAACTGCTGATGGCATCCTGCGCTTTGCGGTTAAAGGTGCATTCGGTCGTCGCTACGTGATCGTTGATCCAGTAGTCGCTGCTGCATAATTTTAGGGTTCGCCTAAGATGTAAAAAATCCGCCGCTTGGCGGATTTTTTTATGGGAGAACGTTCTTGTTGATCTTGGTGTTTGTCTTGAGTTGTACCGTTTAGCGGAAATGGGGATACGCATAAAATAAAGGAGTACTCTGATAAAATGACTTCGATGATTTTATCAATATGATAGTTCTCTAATTTATCCTCTATAAAAATTTAGCTCATTACATTTATTAAGATTTTGTTTATAAATGGATATTTAGAAACAGTCATTTGGCGACACTAAATTGTCGCAAGTTGACATTGACTATTGTCAACTTTGTGCTATGTTAACACCAGTCCATCCTGATTGATAAGAGTAGCATATGAACCAGAAGCATTTTGATGTGTTAATTGTTGGTGCGGGTATCTCTGGTATTGGCATGGCATGCCATTTGAAACGCGATTGCCCAAAAAAGACTTTTGCAATTCTTGAACGCCGTGAAGCCATGGGCGGTACATGGGATCTGTTTCGTTATCCGGGCATTCGCTCCGATTCTGATATGTCGACATTTGGCTATCAATTTAGACCGTGGACAGAGTCAAAAGTGCTGGCAGATGGCGCATCAATTCGCGGTTATTTGAATGATACCGCAAAAGAAAATGATATTCCAAAACATATCCATTATCAGCGTCACGTTAAAAAAGCATCATGGTCGTCAAAACAGAAGTTATGGACATTGACGATATATAACGGCGCTACCAAAATGGCGGAAGAGTGGACAGCGAACTTCTTGCTAGGTTGTACGGGTTATTATAACTACGATAAAGGCTATAGTCCTGAGTTTCCAGAACAAAATCGATTCAAAGGTCAGATTATTCACCCGCAACATTGGCCAGAAAATTTGGATTACAGCGGTAAACGTGTGGTGATTATTGGAAGTGGTGCGACAGCCATTACGCTTGTTCCATCGATGGCGGATAAAGCGGGGCATGTCACGATGCTGCAACGCTCACCGACCTATATTGCCTCTGTGCCGTCTGTTGATATTGTCTACGATAAACTTAAGAAAGTCTTGCCGGGTGCGCTGGCTTATAAAATTACCCGTGGTCGCAATATTGGGCTTCAAAAAGCGATTTATGAGCTCTCACTGGCACAACCTAAGGTCATGCGTAAATTACTTTTAGCGGGCGTTAAGCATCAAGTCGGTAAAAACATTGATATGCGCCACTTTACACCGAGCTACAATCCTTGGGATGAGCGCTTGTGTGTTGTGCCTGATGGCGATTTATTTAAAGCGCTGAAACAAGGTAAGGCAAGTATTGAAACTGATCATATTGAATGTTTCACTGAAGACGGCATTATGCTTAAATCGGGTAAAACATTGAATACAGACATTATTGTTTCTGCAACAGGCTTAAATGTGCAAATGTTAGGCGGGACTGAAGTTGAGGTTGACGGCAAGACATTCAATCCAAATGAAAATTTGATGTATCAGAGTGTATTGGTTGAAAATGTACCGAACGCAGCGTTGATTGTTGGTTACACCAATGCCTCATGGACATTGAAAGTTGATATTGCAGCTGAATATATCTGTCGTTTAATAAACTTTATGGACAAAAAAGGTTACCAAACTGTTTTGCCGCAAGATCATGAAGGCTGCAAAACAGCCGATACAGTCATGGGTAGCATTCATGCGGGTTACATTGCACGTGCAGCGAAAACATTACCTCGTCAAGGTTCAAAAGCACCGTGGCGCGTACTGAATAATTATTTGGCTGATCGTGTCCATTTGCGTAAAAGTTCGTTTGAAGATGGTTTTTTAAGATTCGATAATAAAGAGTCTAAACAAACAGCAAAACGTTAATCGGTATCTGATGTATTTGGCGCTTAATGCACTGTGATATTGAAAAAAATCCGTCTTTTGGCGGATTTTTTTTGATTGCGCATTCAGGAATTTTTGGCATGGGCTTGTCGAATGGATTTAATATTTATATTCATAAAATCTAATTGAATAACAGACGGCTACTGGCGACCAGAAAGCAAGTGTCGTAAAACTGTCATATTCTAAGGCTAGGATGAACTACAAATAACAGATCATCATCGGAAAGTCTTATGCAAGCCACTATGCTTCGCTCTGGTCCAATTCTTCGCTTCATGCCGAAAAGCGCATTAAAAAGCTTTAAGCAAAAACCCCCTAAAAAAGTCCCTGCGCTTAAATGTGAAGTAGTCACTGATGCTCAAACGATTGTAGAAGTTCAACGTTTTCGTGCTCGTGTTTTTGGTGCGGCATATGGGATTTTTTTTGATCAAGGTACTGATATTGATCGCTTCGATGAGTTCAGTATTCATGTCGTGGTGCGTGACACAAAAACCAACCAAATTGCAGCATGTACCCGCGTTGTCACTCCGAAAGCAAAAGAAAAACTCGGCAGATATTACTCGGAATTAGAGTTTAATCTGGATGAATATCTCAGCGGTAAAGATCAAGTATATGAAATTGGACGTACTTGCGTCGACGAAACTTACCGAGGCGGTAAAGCATTGTCAGTGCTGTGGATGGGCATGGTCCCTTTAATTGTGAAAGAGTTGGATGCCAAGTATCTGATTGGCACAGTCAGTGTTAATCTGGGTGTGAAAAGCCAAAAAATCATTGCGACAGAAGGTTATATTCATGACAAAGCGAAAAGCAAAAAAATTGTCAGTTTGAAAGCCTTTAATCTAAAAGAGTATTTGTTGGCTGAAAATGATGAAGCCAATTTTTTTGAGCGTAAAGACAACGAAGTTTCGCTCAAATACCGCAACAAAGACGTCCCTTCATTAATTAAGAAGTATCGCAGCGTTGGTGCAGTGTTTTCGAAAGAGGCGTATTTTGATCAAGATTTTAATTGTGCAGATTACTTTGTTGCAGTCAAAGTGAATAAACGGTTACAGCTAAAGCTTAAATTAGTGTGTAAAATTATTGATATGAAAGCAAAGAAATAACTCACTCACTTTTAAAGCTCACGGAGCATTTTGTAGTGAGGCGTTCAGCAAATATCGCGTATATTGATATTTTCAATTGCATAGAAATAAAAGCGCAATCAGCTTTTCAATATTGATTTAAAATTATGATATCAACAAAGCATCTTTGTCATCGAAGGTGCTTTTTTTATCTCCATAATTCATCATAATTTTTACTGAACGTCATCGAATGCTTTCTAATACACACAAAACCGCTGTGGATTGCTGGGGCATCTGAAGGCAAAATAGCACCATGATTAAAGATGATTGAATTCACAGGTTTAAATTGGGAAAAATTATGAGTCGTTCATTCAGTGTTTTGGCTATTTCAATTGCTTTCACGTTACCGATGGTCACATCCGTTGCATCTGCAGGACAAATGACCACACAAGTTGCCGCAACACCAGCGCAAGCAACCACAAATTTAAATGGTCTACTCCGTAAAATGAATAGCCTACAAGCCAATTTTAATCAAACCACGAAAGCGACTACGCCGACTAAACCGTTGCCAGCACAAAAGCAAATGGGTCTGAAATCAACACATTTGGGTCAAACTTTTAGCGGTGTGATGCAGGTCAAACGTCAAGGTTTGTTCCGTTGGGAAACCACGAGTCCGATGAAGCAATTGATTGTGACCAGTGGCAAAACCGTGTGGATTTACGATCCTGATTTACAGCAGGCGACGCGTCAAACGTTAGATGAGCAAATGAGTAACACGCCCGCATTGTTGCTGTCTGGCAATGCTGCGCAGATGATGAAGTCGTATAAGGTGACGCAACCTAATAACGCAGTGCCTTATTTTGTATTGTATCCACGTGCGAAAGATGGCGTGTTTGAGAGTTTGGCAATACGTTTTGAAAATAATATGCCATCGCAAATGGTGTTGTCAGATTCACTCGGCCAACAAACAACTGTGAATTTTACGGAGACAAAACTCAATCCTGTTATTGCTAATAGTCAGTTTCAGTTTGTGCCACCGAAAGGTGTGGATGTGATTGATCAGTAAGGTCAATTCAGGTTTCATCAAAGTGTTTTTCAATCGTATCCTTGGGACACGCTTCGACAGGCTGAACTTTTAACTAGGTGCCTGTCGAGATATGCGATATCAGTAGGAAAATAAGGGCTTTGGTCAAACGCCATAAAGAAAAACCCTTACTATGAAAAATACACTTCATGCATTGAAGTCGCACTTTTCATACTAAGGGTTTTATTTACTGCAAGGATTACTTGCTGAGTAAACCGTTCAGCCAATGATTCAATCGATCCGGTGCAAAACCAGAGACGGTGTAGAGTAGGCGAGTTGAAAGTCCCACAGGGGTGTGGGTTGCGGGTGTTTTTTCTTTTGTGACGCGATAGATTGCCAACGCAACATCATTTGGCGTGAGTTTCGCACCCATTTTGCGGAAACTTGCAGCTTTCATATCGGTGACCATGGCTGTTTTTACAAACAATGGCATGATGTCTACGACGCGAATACCCTGAACTTTCCATTCATTATCAAGTGCTTCTGTGAGACCGCGAATTGCAAACTTACTGGCTGAGTAGGTTGCAATATCAGGTTGACCATAAATTGCGGAGGCAGAAGAGATATTGATCACACGTGAATGTGGTGTCGTTTGTAAATAAGGAAATGCGCTATGACAGCCGTTAATGACCCCTTGCACATTGATATCAATAATTTGTTTATGCTGTTGAATCGTGATGTTTTCAAACGCACCTGAATACAAAACGCCTGCATTGTTTATCAGCAAATCAAGTTGTGATGTTTGATCAAAAAAATCAGCCAGCGATTTTTTCCATCCATCAACATCTGTAACATCGAGCTTGCCGAAAATGGCTTGTTTGCTGCCAATTTCATCTGCAAGTTTTTTTACAGCTCCTTCATCACGATCATACAAACCAACAAACCAGCCTTTTTTTGCAAAAAGTCGAGCTGTTTCTTGACCAATGCCAGCGCCAGCACCTGTGATAAATACGCATTTCATTGCAGAATTTCCTTGATGAATTTTAATGATGAGTTTTAATGATGAGTTTTAATGATGAGTTTCTTCAGAGACTTGTGAGGGTATAATTATACGTGTAACAAGAAGTTGGTCAATTTTATAGTGATCAATATCGACGACTTCGAATTTAAATCCCGCAAACTCAACAAAATCTGTAAGTTTCGGAATTTTACGTAGCATGTACATGATAAAACCTGCGATCGTTTCATAGTTGTCGTCATCAGGCAAAAACTCGAGTCCAAGAGCATTTTTCACATCACCAATCGGCGTTGCTCCATCGACGAGCCATGAATTTTCATCGCGCTGCATCACTTGTTCTTCTTGGCTTTGACTGACCAAGTTGCCCATTACGGTGCTCATGATGTCATTCAGCGTAATGACACCGACGACTAATGCGTATTCATTGATCACGGCTGCAAAATCTTCACGTGTGGCTTTAAATCGCGCTAATAGCTCCGACAGCGTCAGTGAGTCTGGAATCATTAATACCGCGCGAATATTGGATTCGTAAATTTGTGCGAGTGGTTGATTGTTGATCATGCGAAGTAAAATATCTTTGGTGTCGACATAGCCAATTACGGTATCAATCGTTTGGTCACAGATTAAAAATTTTGAATGCGGATGTGCGGCAATTTTCTGTTTTAGGCTGTCGTTACTTTCTTGTAAGGTAAAATAAATAATACTTTCGCGTGAGGTCATCGATGAGGGTACAGTGCGTGACTCAAGTTCAAACACATTTTCAATCAGATGAAATTCTTGTTTATGAATAGCACCCGTTTGTGCGCCTGCATCGACCATGGCGTAAATATCGTCGTAAGTGATCGCGTCATTACGAACGGTTGAAATTTTAAAAAGTTTAAAGAGTGCATTTGCTGCACCATTAATCAATAAAATCAGCGGTGTACAGATTTTAATAAAAAATAATAATGGGCTAACCAGTCGAATAGAGACTTGCTCAGGCGCAGTCATGGCAATACGTTTCGGCATGAGATCTGCAAAGAGTATGAATAACGATGTCACAAAAATAAAGGACAGCACAAAGCTAATCGTGCCCAGCATGTCACCATTATAAAATTGACTGATAAAGTATTGGATGTAGGGCGTGAATGCGGCTTGACCTAAAATACCCCCTAAAATCGCGACTGCATTTAAGCCAATTTGCGTCGCCGCAAAAAAGTTCCCTGCTTGATCTTGGACAGTAAGCACTTTCTGCGCGCCTAATTTACCTTCGGCCAGAAGAAGTTGAAGTTTAATTTTTCTTGCAGCAGCAATCGAGATTTCTGACATCGATAGAAACGCGCTACATGCGATTAAAATACCAAGCACTACAAAGTTATTGAGCAAGCTCACAGCGTATACCTTTTATGAATCGTATTTGTGATGAGTTTTTTAATGACTTAGCTGATACAAGCAACTGGGCTGACAATATAAAAAAAATCGTTTCCTCATCAAACTTTTATAAAGAGCAAGTTGTTGAATTAGTATACTACGAACAATGACTTTGCCGAAGCTGTTATAATGACGTTTATATTGCATTTTACGCACTTTTTGTGCGTCGTGCGATCACGCCTTGATTGATGAGCATCCTATGTCTTTAGTGGTAAATACTGTTTCTGCGAAAACTTCAGAAAACACCCCAGATTCTTTACAAAAACAAACAGCTAACGTGACTTTCGCACAACTTGGTTTATCGCCAAAGATTGTGAAAGCGTTAGAAGCACAAGGGTATACTTCGCCTACACCGATTCAAGTGGAAGCGATTCCTGCAGTGATCGCAGGTCGTGATTTGCTGGCCGCTGCGCAAACAGGCACAGGAAAAACAGCGGGTTTTACATTACCAATCCTCGAACTGTTGTCGCGCGTTGATTTTTCACGCGTGAATCATAAAGCGAAGATTCGCACGCTCATTTTAACGCCAACGCGTGAACTCGCATCGCAAGTTGAAGAAAGCGTTCGTACTTATGGTCAGCATCTCGATGTGAAATCATTGGTGATCTTTGGCGGTGTAAACATTAATCCACAAAAAGATAAACTGAATCGTCGCGTCGATATTTTGGTGGCGACACCTGGACGTCTTTTGGATCATATTGGTCAGAAAACGATTGATTTGTCAGGTGTTGATACGCTGGTGTTAGACGAAGCAGATCGCATGTTAGACATGGGCTTTATTCGTGATATCCGTCGTATTTTGCCGTTGTTGCCTAAGACTCGTCAGAATCTATTGTTCTCTGCAACCTTCTCGCAAGAGATTAAGACGCTTGCGGCTGGTATTTTGAATGATCCTGTCTATATCGAAGTGGCGAAACAAAATGCGCCTGCTGAATTGGTCAGTCAAGTCGTGCATCCTGTTGATCGTGAAAAGAAACGTGCACTGCTTGAACATTTGATCACCACCAATCGTTGGGAACAAGTGCTGGTCTTTGCGCGTACCAAACATGGTTCAAATCGTTTGGCGGAACAGCTGGATAATGCAGGCATTTCAGCCATGGCGATTCATGGGAATAAGAGCCAAGCTGCGCGTGAGCGTGCCTTAAGTGAATTTAAAGCAGGTCGTTTACGTGTATTGGTTGCAACCGATATTGCTGCGCGTGGGATTGATATTGATCAATTGCCGCATGTGGTGAATTATGAATTGCCAAATACGCCAGAAGACTACGTGCATCGCATTGGTCGTACAGGTCGTGCGGGTTCGGAAGGTGAAGCGTGTTCACTGGTCTGTATCGATGAGTTGGGTTTGCTGGCTAATATCGAAAAGCTGATGAAACGTAAACTTGAACAGCGTGTGATTAAGGGTTTTGAAGTTGATCCGAAAATCAGAGCTGAACCGCTGCGTAAACCACAAGTGGCACGTCCGCCGCGCAATCCTAGAAGTAACTTGGGTGGCGCAGCTAAACCTGCTGGTCAGAAGCCTAAACCGCAAGGCACTTCGCCACATTCTGGTCATGCTAACCATGCAGGACAGCGTCGTCGCAGTTCAGGTTCGGGTAGCTGATAGGTTTTTGTTGTAGAGCAAGCAATTGAGCGTAGGGGCGATCTCTGATCGTCCTGATCAAATATTGGAACATCTTTCAATAAGAGCAACCACAGGTTGCCCGTACAATACTTTGAATTTAATGATTTTGAATGTGGATGCGTAACATGGTACTTAATAAAGCGCTTATTCAAGTAAAAAGTCAGAAAAATATTAATAACGATTCTGATGTAATTGATAATGAGCACCATGTCGTTATGATTTCATTCACAAAAGAGTGTTGGTTACTGAAAAAATCAACAAGCAATCACAGTGTATAATCAATATATTACTGATCATGGTGTATTTAGCGATGGATTACGTTGTTTTTAACGCGTCCTAATCTCTACCCATAATGATGCAAACCCCTTACACTATCTGCTATTCGTTTATTCACCTATTTCAAAGCCATTGGCACAATTACGGACAAAAAATGCTAGACCCTAAACTACTTCGCGCCCAACTTGATGTGATTAACGCAGCCCTCGCAAAACGTGGCGGCTTACAGTTGGATTCTGCACTTTGGGCGGGGCTTGAAGCACGTCGTAAAGACTTGCAAGGACGGACTGAAACGTTGCAGGCCGAGCGTAATAATGGCGCAAAGCAAGTCGGGCAGATCAAAAAAACAGGCGGCGATGCCAGCGAATTGATGGCGCGTATGCAAGCGGTTGGCGAAGAAGTGAAGCGCATTGAAGCTGAATTCGATGCACTGCAAACCGAAATTGAAACGCATGCGATGAGCATTCCGAACATGCCTGACGACTCTGTGCCAATTGGCGCAGATGAAAAAGATAATGTCGAAGTGCTTAAATGGGGAACACCGCGTAGCTTTGATTTCCCAATCAAAGACCATACTGACATTGGCGAAAGCATGGGTGGTTTGAACTTTGCCAAAGCGACTGAAATCACTGGTTCACGCTTTAGTGTGTTGAAAGGGCCATTGGCGCGTTTGCAACGTGCGTTGGCGCAGTTCATGGTTGATTTTCATACCGAGCAGCATGGTTATACCGAAGTGTATGTACCCCTTTTGGTCAATGCTGAAAGCTTAAAAGGCACAGGTCAATTGCCTAAATTTGTAGAAGATTTGTTTAAGCTTGAAGGTGAGAAAACTTATTATTTGATTCCAACCGCTGAAGTGCCTGTCACCAATTTGGTTCGTGATGAAATCATTGATGAGAAGACATTACCACTGAAATTTGTGGCGCATACACCGTGTTTCCGTAGTGAAGCGGGTTCGTATGGTCGTGACACGCGTGGTTTGATTCGTCAGCATCAGTTTGAAAAAGTTGAAATCGTGCAAATCGTTAAACCAGAAGAGTCAGCACAAGCATTAGAAACGCTGACTGGTCATGCGGAAGCGATTTTGCAGGCGTTAGAGTTACCATATCGCAAAGTATTGCTGTGTGGTGGCGATATGGGTTTCTCAGCGGCAAAAACCTATGACTTAGAAGTGTGGTTACCTAGCCAAGATACGTATCGCGAGATTTCAAGCTGTTCCATGTTTGGTGATTTTCAAGCACGTCGTATGAAAGCGCGTTTTAAAGCGGATAAGAAAACCGAGTTTGTGCATACGTTAAATGGTTCAGGTTTGGCAGTCGGTCGTACCTTATTGGCACTGATGGAAAACCATCAACAAGCGGATGGTTCGATTACGATTCCTGTTGCACTTCGTCCTTATCTACGCGGACTTGAGTCAATCAAGTAGTTGTTTAGTTGTTTAATATTTAAAAAAAGGGAGGCGTAATGCCTCCTTATTTATGGTTGTTGGGGTGATGTATGGATGTTTTACCAATTGCGCTTAAACTGACTCATCAACGATGCTTGATTGTGGGTGGTGGAAAGATTGCGCGGCGTAAGGCCGATTTGTTGGTGCAAGCGGGCGCGCAGTTAGATGTCATTGCGATGGATGTGATTCCTGAATTGGATCGCATGGTTAAAGAGAGCGGCGGCAGTGTGTTTCTGGAGTTCTATTCTTCTCATTTTAATCTGCAAGACTATCGTCTGGTGATTGCCGCAACGGATGATCCGGCTGTCAATCAACAAGTTTTCCATGATTGTGAATCGCTTAAAATTTTAGTCAACTCAGTGGATGATCCACCGCACTGTCGTTTTATCGTCCCCGCAATTGTAGACCGTTCACCGCTGTTGATTTCGATCTCTAGTGGTGGAAAGTCGCCTGTATTAGCGCGCCAATTACGCACGAAAATCGAATCATTAGTGCCTGCAAAATTTGGTGATTTATCTAAGTTTTCGGGAGATTGGCGACCACAGATTAAAGCTGCGATTGTGAACCCTGATGAGCGCCGAATTTTTTGGGAAGATTTGTATGCAGGTCCAATTGGCGAAAAAGTCCTCAATGGTCAGCGAGATGAAGCCGACGCAGCAATGCCACAAGCATTGGCAGATTGGTTAGCTGATTCATCATCGAAAGGCGAGGTTTATCTTGTTGGCGCGGGTCCAGGCGATCCTGATTTGCTGACGTTTAAAGCGCTGCGTCTGATGCAACAGGCCGATGTCGTGGTCTATGATCGATTGGTGTCTGCACCGATCATGTCATTGGTTCGTCGCGATGCAGAACGAATTTACGTCGGCAAAGCGCGTGCAAATCATGCTGTGCCACAAGAGAATATTAATCAATTACTCGTTCGTCTTGCCAAAGAAGGCAAGCGCGTTTGTCGTCTAAAAGGCGGTGATCCGTTTATCTTTGGTCGTGGCGGCGAAGAAATTGAGGAGTTGGTTGCGGCTGGTATCGCATTTCAGGTCGTGCCAGGGATTACCGCAGCAACAGGATGTAGTGCCTATGCAGGCATTCCGCTGACGCATCGAGATTACGCGCAAAGCGTGCGCTTTTTGACGGGTCATTTAAAAGATGGTTCGCCTGCATTGCCTTGGTCGGAGCTGATTTATGAAAATCAAACGCTTGTGCTATACATGGGCTTAGTTGGACTTCGCAATACCTGCCAAGAGTTGATGGCGCATGGTTTGCGCGGCGATATGCCGATTGCTTTGGTTAGTAAAGGAACTACGCCAGATCAACATGTGGTTGTAGGCACGATTGCGACGATTGCTGATTTGATTGATGAGCAAAAAGTGGTTGCGCCGACTTTGACCATTATTGGTGAAGTGGTGAAGTTACGTGATAAGTTGAAGTGGTTTGATTGAGGCACTGCTAAGGGTCGCAGCCGAAAAATGGGTGCGATCCTTGAGCTGATCAGTCCGAACTTAATAGAACACTAAACCTCAATTTTGAATCCGATATCGACATCTGAGCCTGCTTGACCGCCACGGATTCCCCAGTTCTCTTTGGGGAGTTCGCGAAGCAAAACCTTTACATGCGACTTAGGAATGACAAGAACTTCGAGATTTGAGACGATGGCGCGATAGAGGGCGCGTTTTGCATCAATGGAGCGTCCAGAAAAGGCATCAATACTCACTTGAGTAAACAGTTCAGGATGCGTCAGATCTGGGAGATACATCATTCTGTGGGGCTGGTGTACGATCAGGCCCACAGTTCGATCCGTAACGGGTATCCTGAAAGCCTCAACCATCGCCGAGTGTACTGCTTACATGAGCTGAATTTCCCGCTCTTGACCATGGTCGCATCGGACCTCCACGAGTACAGCTGGCATTTTTTTCTCCTTTGGATTTTGGATCTTATATGGCTATTTGGGATATATGGGGTTCTAGTTATAAGTAGCTGTTTTTATTCAAAATAAATCGATAGACATTGGTTTATTTCAAATGAAACTATCATTGAAAAAATAATATGTCAAGGAGAAGCAAAAGTAAGTCGCACCTGTGCAAACCCACAAAAAAAGGACTGCAATTCAAATTACAGTCCTCATTTCATCGCAAAAATCTTACTTACGATCCAGTCGCACCTTCAATCGCAAATGTAATACGACGATTTTTCAGTTTGCCTTCTTCAGTTGCATTGTCAGCGATCGGTTTGCTTGAGCCTAAACCCTTCGCAGTGATTGATGTGGCTGGAACACCTTGGTTTGCAAGATATGTGGCAACTGATTTTGCGCGAGCCGTGGATAGCGCAACATTACTTTTTTCATTGCCAGACGAGTCTGTATGTCCTGTGATTGCGATGTTTAGTTGGGGAATCGCTTTGATTAATGTCGCCGCTTTATCCAAAATCAGTTTGTTTACATCAGGAATTTCATTTGAACCGACTGCAAAGTTGATCACTTGCAAATTCAATGCGTGAATGACGTCTTCTGCTTTTACGGTATTCGGATTGATATTTGCAAGCTCGTATGCGGCTGCATCCGTCGGATCTGATGGAATAGGGGTAATGATGGTGACACCAGTGCCAAAGAGCGTTTTCAATCGTTCAGCGAGTTTGCTATTTTCAGATGCAGTCGCAGTATTGATAGTGACGGTATCACCACTAAGTGCGAAGTTGGTGTTTGGCGATGATTTAATCGCACCGAGGGATTCATTGAGACCTGCTAAGCCCCCAAAAGAAGTTGCAACATGCGCATTTACTTTAATATCACATTTTGCTGCTGGACCAAACTGAGCTTTAATCGCATCTGTAAAGTTAGCTAGTAGATCCGCATGACCGACAATACCCGTGCAATTCAGCAATTCGCCATTTGCACCTGTGTTGATTGTCAATGTCTCTGGACTAGCAATCGTCGCCATTGTGTTTGCCGTCGATGCAACGACTGGAACTGTTTCACCTTGGCAACCTTTCCAGAACAGTAATCCGAGTAGCACTAATACTGCCAATCCTAACCATGGGAGCGCGCGCAAGAGAAAAGACGTGGGTTCTTTGACTACATGAATGGCTGCGTGATTGACGCGTGATACGGTGTCTGAGGCGGTATGTGCAGTTTTATGCAAAGCATCGCTTGCTGCATGGACTGCGCTTGATGCCGCGGCGGATGTTGCTGTCACTGCTGCCACAGTGGCGGCGGATGTTTTGTTGGCAATTTCTGAAGCGGTATCGGCAACTGCTCCGGCTGCATCAACTGTTTTATCTGCGATGGTGGATGCCGCTTCTGTTGCGCTGTCTAGCGCAGTTGTGGTCATGTCAGAAGCGACATGTGCTACATCAGAAGCCGTTTCTGCAATGGCCTCACCCGCTTGTTTTAAAATACTTCCGAGGCTCGCCACACTTTCTTTTACTGCATTAAACACACCGAGACCAATCAGTGCAGGTAAACCTGCTGCTGCATAAATCCAATCGGGAAAATGACCTTGGAGGTGTTCTGGTTGACCTTCTAGGAGTTCGTTAATCCCGTCTTTGCCTAAACTGGCTATTTGTTCAAGATTATGAATTTCAGACAGGCTACGTTCGCCGATCAGATTCAGTGCTTGTAAATTTGTGTTTTCGTCGGTACCACCTAGCGCAGATAGTTCTTTTAGCGCATCAGAAAAATTAGTATTTTTCCAAAGTTCAGATGTATCGTGTTTATCCAAAATTTCGAGTACTGTAGAAGTGCCTTGAGTCTGGTTAATATGGACCAAACGACCGACAACCAAAGCCAACGCCGCATTAATGAAGACTGTCGCTTTTTCTACACTGAGACCATAACGTTCAGTCACTTCGCCGACGAGTGCTGCACCTTGAGTCTCGCGCAGATGTTGTAATAAGGATAATGTCATTTGTAGAGCCTCTCTCAAGTCGTGGAGAATAATGTGTGTTTTTAGAAAAATCCATATTAACAATATAATGTAAAATAAGATCCAAACAAAAATATATCCATCAAAGCTTTATGTGTCTGATCTGTCGCAAATTTCGAGCATGGACATTGACGAAAAAATTAAACTCAACGTAACATGTATTCATGGCATATTCATGATGCGTGAAGGTGATTAGACATTAATCTTGTTTGTAAATCTATCAAGAACTTCGTCGTAAATGCAAGATCATCATTAGGTTAAGCAAATACATTAATCTAATAGCCGTAAGCTGGGTTTTTTCACAGGTTCAGGTGATTGAATCATAGGCTCTTCAGTGGCGCTTTCTTCAGTTTTTTCTGCTGGATATTCGCTTGCATCAAAAAATAAACCTTGACCATTTTCTCGCGCATATAAACCCAAGATGGCTCGCATCGGCACATAAACTTGTTGTGGCACACCACCAAAGCGTGCACTGAAACCAATCGCATCATTATCCATAATCAGTTGATTCACCGCATGGGGTGCGATATTCAGTACAATTTGACCGTCTTTAATATATTGCTGCGGAACGAAAGTCCCCTTTTCCTCAGCATTGATGAGTAGGTAAGGCGTGAGTAAATTGTCGTTAATCCATTCGTAAATCGCACGCACCAGATAAGGACGCGTTGGGGTAATGGTATTGGTTACAGCGGTTGATGTGGTCATGATGGTACTCGTAAGTTCATTTTTATAGCGTATTTCACGTGAAAGTATGGACTGTTTAAAACGCTAATCACGATGTCTGGCGCGTTCTTGCGCGGTCAATGACTTGATAAAAGCAGGACGCTCAAACAAACGCTGACAATATGTTAGCAGAGGTTTGGCTAAATTGGATGGCAGTTGGATATTCATTTGCGGTAATCGCCACAGCACAGGCGCAAGCAGACAGTCGCAGAGCCCAAAAGTATCACTTAAAAAATAAGGTTGATGACCGAATAGTGGTGATAAACTAATCAATGAATCCGTCAATACTTTGCGAGCATGTGCCGCTTTTTTTGCGTCCAATGTGGTCGAGTCCGTCAGCAAAATATCAGCCGCAGCTAACCAATCACGCTCAATGCGCCACGCATATTGTTTGACCAATGCACGTGCTGCAGGTGCGTCGGGATGGAGTCTGGTTTGACGATAACGGTCATCGAGATATTCTAAGATAATGCGACTTTCAAACAATCTGAGTTCGCGCTCAACTAATGTCGGCAGCGTGTTATAGGGATTTAACGCAGCCAAATCTTCTGGACGGTCATCGGGATCGACTAAGATCAGCGTGTAATCAACTTCTTTTTCAGCCAAAGCCAAACGAACGCGATGACTATGATGCGCATCGGGATGTGCATACAGAAAAATGCCATTTTGCAATGGTAAATTCAGCAGTGATTTTGTAGGTGAAGCTTTAGTTGGAGCGGCTTTGATCGGAATGGCAGTCGGCATGAACGCGTCTTATTTTTAGCAAGTCAAAAAGTATAAAGCAGTTTGAATCAAATTTGCGTGATTTTAACGAATCATTTCGAGCAGATTCGAAATGAACAACCTTTATTCGCTATTTGATGTCTTTCCAATATTCCTTGTGCAGTAGATATACAGGGATTAAAAAGATGAATAGAAATAATAATACGAAGATACCGTAAATTTTTCGTTTTTGTTGTTGGGGTTCAGCCGTGTAATTTAGAAAGTTAACGAGGTCGCCAATGCGCGCTTTAAACGCCTGATCGCCGACTTCTTTGTGCAATGCATCCAGTACGTTTGGCATGGCCGTATCGGGAAGTACGGCATTATTGACGCCTAATGGTCGCGAGGGATCGGAATAAAAACTGAGTAGATAGGTGTATATCCAATCAGGGCTTCGTTTGCGTGCTGTTAATGTCAAGTCTGGTGGAACCGTACCAAATATTTTAATCTGTAAATCAGGCGCGAGTCTGGCGCTGATATCATCATTTAACTGAGCTTGACTGAGCTGCAGAAACTGTTTCATTTGTTCAGGTTGAATGGATAAGTCAGTTGCTATTCTTTGATAACGCATATACTTGAGCGCGTGGCAACTCGCGCATTGATTCATGAACATTGCTGCACCACGGCGAAGTGATGCTTGGTCTGTGATATCAATTGGTGCTTTGCGGCATTCATATTCGCCATATTGGTTTTTAGGTGTGGGTAATGCATTGGGTGCAAGCGAAGTGCCGCAGCGCATCTCAGCGGCGCAAGCAGCGTTAAGCATTAAACCGCTGAATAAAAATAAGAGTGTTAATAAGGATCTTGCACAGAAAATCATTGATGACCTCGTGTAACACGGCTGGGCGGTACTCGAAAGTTTTCAATCGCGGTGTAAAACGGCATCAGCAGGAAATAGAGAAAATAGAAAAATGTCATGATCTGCGCAAACCGTTGATTGCTTATGGATGGCAGCAAAGCATGATCTAAAGGAGTTGCACCGATCACGCCAAGTGTCAAAATACTGATCACAAAAATCGTGAGCCATATCTTAGAGAGAATACCTTTGTAACGCATCGATTTCACAGGTGATTTATCTAGCCAAGGCAGTGCACAGAAAATCGCAACTGAACTCATGAGCGCTATCACGCCGCCCAACTTGCTTGGAATCGCTAATAAAATCGCATAAAACGGCGTGAAATACCAAACGGGTGCAATGTGTGATGGCGTTTTTAATGGATTCGCAGGTTCAAAGTTTGCCGGTTCTAATATATAACCGCCGCCATCAGGATAGAAAAAAACGAAGGCAAAGAAAATAATCAAAAATACGACTATGCCGACTAAATTATGCGTCGTGTAATAAGGGTGCAATGGAATTCCATCGAGCGGAATACCGTTTTTATCAATGTGTTTTTTGATCTCAATACCGTCTGGGTTGTTAGAGCCGACATGATGCAAAGAGACTAAATGAATAAAGACAAAAAAAACTAAAAATAATGGAATGGCAATGACATGCAGTGCAAAGATTCGGTTTAAGGTAATACCTGATAAGACAAAATCTCCGCGAATCCATGTTGCTATAGAGTCCCCGACATTCGGAATTGCGGCGGGTAAGTTGAGGATGACTTGCGCCCCCCAATACGACATATTGCCCCAAGGTAGGACATAACCAAAGAAACCTTCCGCCATCAGGCAGACATACAAAACCATACCGATTAGCCAAACCAGCTCGCGTGGTTTCTGATAAGAACCGTAAAGTAGTCCGCGAAACATGTGCAAGTAAATCACCATAAACAATGCCGATGCGCCGACTGCATGCAGATTTCGAATCAGCCAACCTGCGGATACGTCTCGCATGATGTTACCTTCGACCGATGCAAATGCGTCTTCGATACTGGGTGTGTACATCATGGCAAGCCAGATGCCAGTGATCAATTGATTAACCAAAATCAATAAAGACAACATGCCGAAGAGATACCAAATGTTCAGATTCTTGGCGACGTAATACTTGGACCAATGTTTTTCGGAAGTCTGTTGGGCTGGAAATCGTAAGTTCATCCAGTTCTTCAATCGTTGTCCTCTGCGCATTAGGCATCCTCGCCAATGATCAAGACATTACCTATAAGGTTATATTTAGGAATTTCCATGTTCAGTGGAGCAGGCGAGCCATCAAAGACACGTCCGGCTAAATCGTATTTGGAGCCGTGACAGGGACATAAAAATCCACCCGTCCAATTGGCATCAAGTGAAGCATTTGTTTCAGGGCGAAAACCAGGTGCACAGCCTAAATGTGTACACACGCCAACCATGACCAGTAGATGTGGGTCGCGTGAACGATGCACATTCTTTGCATAATCAGGTTGATTGGATTCATTCGAGCTTGCATCACGTAGTTTGGGATTGCTCAATGCTAAGTTATTCAGCATTTCATCAGTGCGGCGAATAATATAGATAGGCTTACTTTGCCATTCAACGACCATCATTTTACCCGCTTTGAGCGCGCTGATATCTTGCGTGATAGGGCTGCTTGCTGCTTTGGCTTTTTCACTTGGGGTGCATGATTTTACAAATGGTGTGATTGCACCAACAATACCGACAGCACCCATTGCCGTGGTGGTGTTTACCAACATGCGACGGCGGCTCACATTAACTTGGTCTGCATCGTTGGTGTTGCTCATGCATTTGCCTCAATGGAAGAATAAAGTATGCGAAAAATCGAGATGAAAAATAAGCATGATATTGATGGCTTTTATGCTAAATACTATTAGAGAGAAATGCTACTTAATCGTGCTGTGATAATGTTCAAACTTGAATATTTAAATAGTTGATGCCGTTCATTGAGCGGAGCCGGAATAAACGGTATTTGAGATGAGCACATAGAGTTTACGCACTTCGACTCCGCTCAGTGGCCTTAGTTTTGTATAGAGGCGCGTGGAGTTTTGATTAAACCCCATAATAACAAAACCCCGAACAGAGTCGGGGTTTTGTACACATCCAAAAAACGTTTTGAGATTAACGTTTTGAGTATTGTGGGCGTTTACGCGCTTTGCGTAGACCAATTTTCTTACGTTCAACTTCACGAGCATCACGAGTCACGAAGCCAGCTTGACGCAATGCTGATTTCAATGTTTCGTCAGATGCGTACAATGCACGTGTAATACCGTGACGAATTGCACCCGCTTGACCACTCATGCCACCGCCTTTAACGGTAACAAAAATGTCGTATTTTGCTAAGCCATCAACCAATTCTAGTGGTTGACGAACGATCATGCGTGAAGTTTCACGAGCAAAATACTGATCAAGCGTTTTGTTGTTGATGGTCATCGCGCCTGAACCTGGAGCCAGGAACACACGAGCGGTAGCGGTCTTGCGGCGACCAGTGCCGTAATTACGTTGTGTCGTCATGGCTTACAGTTCCAGAACTTGTGGTTGTTGTGCTTCATGCGGGTGAGTGCTACCTGCATATAGCTTCAATTTGGTGATCATGGCGAAGCCAAGAGGACCTTTTGGTAGCATACCTTTGATCGCACGATGCAATACGTCAGTAGGCTTGTGTGCAATTAACTTAGTGAAGTTAGTTGTTTTCAGGCCGCCTGGGAATTCACTGTGGCGATAGTACATTTTGTCTTGGGCTTTTTTGCCTGTGACAACGACTTTTTCCGCGTTGATAACGATGATGTAATCACCAGTGTCAACGTGCGGGGTATAGCTAGGTTTGTGCTTGCCGCGCAAACGACTTGCGATTTCAGTCGCGATGCGACCAAGAGTTTTGCCATTTGCGTCGACGACAAACCACTCGCGTGTGACGTTTTCTGGCTTTGCGCTGATAGTTTTCATTGCATCTATGCCTATATTAAAGTTGTTTAAGAGAGTTTACGGGGCTCTCAAAACAGACCGCGAATTATAAGGAAGTCGGGTTGACTTGACAACCGTTTTCGGTGTTAAAGGTATATTTCTTTTGTAGTAAGACGAACTCTCTAGCATTCACAAGGGTCTAGGAGACGTTATACTGTGATTATTCTGCTAGATATCACGCGATGGACATTCGATGAGCACAGCCGCTTTACCTCTTTATCTCACCACAGGCGAACCTGCGGGCATTGGCATTGATATTACATTGGCATTGGCGAAATTATTGCCAGAACAGGGTATCACGCGTCCTGTGATTGTCCTTGCTGATCCTGCGCTGATGTTGCGTCGTGCGCGTAAGTTGGGTTTAGAAGTCAATTTGATTGATTATATGGGGCAGGAAACGGCTGCGCCAGCGGGAAGTCTTTATATTCGCCCTGTGCCGCTGCGGGTGTCGGTGGTCGATGGTCAGTTAAATCCGCTGAATGCGCCGTATGTGTTGGAGCAATTATCAGTTGCGGCGGATGCGTGTTTGAATGGGCGCGTGGCTGGCGTGGTGACTGCGCCTGTGCAGAAATCGGTGATGAATGAAGCAGGTATTGCGTTCAGTGGTCATACCGAGTTTTTTCAAGAAAAAGCGAAAGTGGATAAAGTCGTGATGATGCTGGCGACACCCACTTTGCGTGTGGCGTTGGCGACGACGCATTTACCGTTACGTGCGGTGCCTGATGCGATTACGCCTGAGTTATTGACGCAAGTATTAACGATTTTGATTCACGATTTACGCACGAAATTTGCGATAGAACATCCAAAGATTTTGGTATGTGGTCTGAATCCACATGCGGGTGAGGGTGGGTATTTGGGGCGTGAGGAAATTGACGTGATTGAGCCTGTCCTTGCTCAGTTTCGGGCGCAAGGTGTGGATGTGGGTCATGCGTTGCCTGCGGATACGTTGTTTACGCCACGTTTGCTCAAGGCGGCAGATGCTGTGCTGGCGATGTATCACGATCAGGGTTTGCCTGTGCTGAAGGCATTGGGTTTTGGTGAGGCGGTGAATATTACGTTGGGTTTACCGTTTATTCGGACTTCGGTGGATCATGGGACTGCGCTGGATTTGGCGGGGACTGGGCGTGCGGAAGCAGGGAGTTTGGTGGTGGCGGTGAAGTTGGCGGATGAGTTGGCGAGTAGGAAGGTTATATAACGTTTGAGCTCAGGCCGCGGCTCGTCAGGGCCATCGTGCCTGCAGCGAATGGATGCATTAGCGCACCATTTCTCGGGGGGATATATCACTTCCTTTGACCCTCAACGAATGATGCAACTAGCTGCGCAATTTCTTTCGGTGAGTCTTCCTGAAGGAAGTGCTTTCCACGAACCTTGTGCCAGGAATTCAGGCCAAGGACCTCGCAGATTTCCGGAGCATATCTGGACATCTTCAGCGCCGGATCCTCAGCGCCCCATATTACTTGCGCGGGAAATTTCCGCGTTTTAAGAGCAGAGACGATTCTACTCTCGAATTCCGATGTTCGCTCAAAGCCACGCATTACCTTTCTGAATGCCACGCCTCCGTCAACGCGAGTGAGCAGGTAGCCGTATGCCCGCAGGTCGTCGTTGCTAGGTCCATCGTGCATTCCGATTGTGCGCATTAGAGGAATGATCATTGGCGTCCGCATCGAAGCAACCCAAAGCGAACCAATTATTGGGTGAGCAAATGGCTCCATAACCCACGGACGATGAAAGCTAGCGGCTCTTACCAACGTGTTGAGTACGGTTAGCGAGCGTATTCTACCGGGAATCTGCCTGATTACGTCGAATCCGACCGGCCCGCCGATGTCATGAACTACTAGGTGGAATTTATCTATGCCAGCGGCGTCGATTGCCTTGACGGTCCACTGCGACAAACCGCTCCATGAATAGTCGAAATCCGAGGGGCGATCCGCAAATCCCATTCCTGGCAGATCAAATGTGATTCCCTCCAACCCACGCGCAGCAAGTTCGGGAAGCACCTTTCGGTACAAGAACCCAGACGCAGGCACACCATGCAGACAAATTACTGGCTCCCCACTTCCTTCGCGCCAGATTCGACTGTTCGCGCCTTCGACAATGAGCGGCTTTCCACGCGATTCCCATTTCGACACTGCTTCTTTGTAGCTCACCAGACACCTCGCTCTCATTTATCCCTAATGCCTAACTACTCTTATGCGGCAGAGGTGACACATAAGATGCCAAAAGTTGCCACATAAGATCCCTGTTTTGATTTGAAAATAAAAGTAAATATAGGGCTGAATGTGTCATTAAGTTGTAGCTAAGTCAAGATGAATTATCGTTTTTTTATTAGTGCGATAGTTTAGTGTCATGGAGTAACTTTCACAATTCACGTCTTATTTGTCAGCTAAAGAATTGTAGATGGACTTTATCTACTCAAAGATTAAATCAATTCGCAATCATAACGCCTAAACAAAGAATCATTGGCCATAATCGTCATATCGTTCGCTTTTGCTTGCGCGATCAGCATCCGATCAAATGGGTCTTTGTGATGTAACGGCAGCGCTTGTAGAAATAAAGCGTCTTCAGCGCGGTAATCGAGCAAATTGAATCTGCTTTTTTTTAGCAATTTCCACAGGGTCGAAATTAACATCTAGCTTGCCTATACTGGCTTTGATGATGATTTCGGTGATGCTCATTGCACTGACATAAATGTGATTATGAGGATTTTGTAAGGCTGAGGTTTGTTCGGTGGTTATGTTATCTGGGTTTGTTAATGCCCATAAAAAAATATGCGTGTCGATCAAAATGTTCACTGCGGAAATACCTCACCATCCCATAAATTACTGACATCTATGTCTAGTGCGGCATTGAGCGCATCACGCGATGGATGATCTTTGAGTAAACCAAGGATTACTTTGCTCTTTGGGCGATGAACGACGAGTTCAACAAGCGGTAAATTATTTTTGGCAATAATAATTTCTTCACCCTGATAGGCGCGTTGCACCAACTCGGATAAATGCGCTTTTGCCTCGGATAGATTAATAATCATTGTTCACCTCATTTTTAACCAACTATACTAAAGTTGGTCTAATTGGTCTAATTGGTCTAATTGGTCTAATTGGTCTAATTGGTCTAATTGGTCTAATTGGTCTAATTGTTCAACTTGAAGCAATAAAAGCATTCTCAGGATGGTTTTAGATCAAAATTATTTATTAAAATAAACAACTTAATCTTAATTTAGATTTTAATAAATCTCTGAATTTATATCCCGATGAAACATTGAATATTTCCAATATCGCAACTTCGTCACATATCCACGCTTGATTGTTGCAATGAATATAAAACATCTGGAGATGATGAGCCTTGTTTAGTGGACTTGTGTAACAGCGCTACGATAAGATCGTGTGACGAAATTAATAATAAGGATCATTTTTGTGGGTAACTTAGTTCAATTGTTTGAATATTTTTCAATTTATGGTATTGGCTTGCATGTCATTATTGCGATTTTTTTACCCAACACTCGCATGCACTATGGTTTTCGTCAGTTCACAGCCCAGACCTCAGGAGTTTTAAATCCAAACCGAGAGCTCTTGGCTGCACGTCAGGCATATAACCTGACTGCATCGGTGCATAACCATCTGCGCGTGGCAAATGCACTGCGAGCAATGGGGAATATGATTGAAGCAGTGAAGGAGTTTGAGTCCTGTTTAACGCGGGCATCTGATTCAGATTTACAGGTGCGTTTAGTAACAGCTTATGCGAATTTTGATGTGAATCAACATCAACGAGTCTTGGTTTTGTTGAGTGATAGTCGTGCGAAAGATGCGAACTATCATGTCGAAGATGTGACCTTGTTGGCTGCTCTTACTCTGGCTGAAATGGGTGAAAATGATGCTGCGCGTGAGCAATTCGAATATTTAATGCGCTGCTTTGGTAGTGTTGAGATTTGTGTGGAATATGCCATTTGCTTGCTAAAACAGAAGGAGTTGGAGCAAGCACAGATCATTAAAGCCAAATTAGAGCAGACCGCGAGTCATTGGGATAGGCGTGCGCAACATATGAATAGATATGCGATCCAAAAGGTCAAAAATGCGTTTAAAAACATCGCAAAGAGCTAGTCAACACAACTGGATAATATAACCACGGAGTGATTTTATTTTTGGTTTTTAGATTGTAAATTACAAGAATCGTCGGATGGGTTGACAATCATCCGACACGGACTCATCAGTACGCATTTACAGTGAGAATCAAAGTCCGTCCATATCATCTCACCCACTCAATCATGCAAAATAACCCCTTTATTACACCTAGAAAACCTGAGATTCCCCAATGAGTGAAAACCGGAACGTTTGATCGCGCTGCTTTGCTATTCGCAGAACCTGAGCTAAAAGGTCATATAGCGCGTAAACGGTTTGGACAAAAAGAGGTCATTTTTATTGTCACAATGAGGTTGTTATTGTTGGGTGAGGAGTGTATTAAATGTTGTTGATGGGCTGAAGCTCATCCTAAGTATGCTGATCCCGTATCAAACTTTTCAAGGGCTCAATCACAAACGTGAAGAGAGATCTCTAAACCTCACTTTAATTTGAACCTGTCGCCAATCTTAGTAACGCCATGCGCGCGGCCGCTACCAGTTGTTCGTGATGCCATTGACCTGAACTCTTGCGAGAGAGTTGTATCGTGAGCCCTTCAATTTGGGCAATCATCAAGGCTGCACGTATCTCGTCATTACCTTCATTTAAATCCGGAACAAGACCTTTGATTAAACGAACAAATTCTTTTTGTTCACGAATGCGAACTTGATCGAGAATTTTTGCGGCAACGGTATTACGGTTTGCAATAGACCATATTTCCATAAAAACACTCGCAACTTCAGTACGAAGAATTTCTGCAATAAATAAATCCATCGCCGCCATCAATCGTTCAATCTGCGTTTTTCCAGTCATCGTTTGATTAAGCTGCTCGATCGCAATCCGATAATCATCAATCATAAAAAGGAGAACAGCTTCGACCAAGGTGTCTTTGTCTTGGTAGTAGTGCTGCACTGTACTTAAACTGACGTTCACTCGTGCGGCGACGCTACGCATGGACAATCCCGCATAACCTTCGGTCGCAAATATTTCTCGCGCGGCTTTCATAATTTCTTGGGCGCGTTCGACGCCTTTTTCTGTCGTGCCAGAACCTTTTTTCTTTAATGATTCAATCACAGTATTGAGCATTGCTCGTTGAAATCCATTTATTTAAGGTTGGTAGAAAATACCATTTTCCAGATCATTGACGAATCTGTCAACTGACCTATATAATTTTGAAAATATTTATCGGTCGTTTGACCTAAATTAATCATAAATGATGATATTACAGGCTTGATCGCGCTGTATGGTTTGTTGTTGCAAACTGAAAATAATTAGGTTTGTTTAGGTTCAATAAATGTAATTACTGGAGTAATAATGATGAATCTGCAAAAAAAACGATGGATGGATTCTGAACTTGAGATGTACCGAGACAATGTTCGTCGTTTTGTCCAAACCGAGATTAGTGCACACGGCGAAAAATGGGCAAAGCAACAACATGTAGATCGTGATCTTTGGAATAAAGCGGGTGAACTCGGTATTTTACTGGCCGATGTGCCGGATGAGTTTGGTGGTAGTGGTGGTAATTTTGCACATATGGCGATTTTCTTTGAAGAGCTCGCTTATGCGGGTGATCGCGCATTTGGTTTACACGTCCATGCGATTGCGGCGCACTATATTTTGAATCAAGGCACTGACGCGCAGAAACAAAAATATTTACCACTTTTGGCCTCGGGCGAAATGATTGATGCGATCGCCATGTCAGAACCGAGTGCTGGATCAGACTTGCAAGGTATTCGCACGCGTGCCGACCGTGATGGTGATGAATATGTGATTAATGGATCAAAGATTTTTATTTCCAATGGCTATCTTGCTGATCTGATTGTCGTTGTCACCAAGACCAATCCAGATGCAGGTTCAAAAGGAATTTCACTACTCTTGGTTGAAACCAAGAAAGTAAAAGGGTTCAAAGTCGGTCGTATTTTGGAAAAACTTGGACAAAAAGGTCAAGATACTTGCGAGTTGTTCTTTGATGATGTGCACGTGCCTGCTGAAAACCTGTTAGGTGGCGTTGAAGGCAAAGGTTTTGCACATCTCATGAGTGAGCTGCCTTATGAACGTTTGATGCTTGGTATTTGTGCCATGGGTATTATTGAACGTGCATTAGATCTGACTGTGACTTATACCAAAGAACGTAAGGCATTTGGTAAGACATTGTTAGATATGCAGAATACACGTTTTAAATTGGCAGATATGAAGGCGCAAGCCGTGATGGCTCGTGCATTTGTCGATGAGTGTATTCAGCGTATGATTGATGGCGAGTTGGATACGGTGACGGCATCTATCGTGAAACTCAATCTCAGCGAATTGGAATGTAAAGTCGTTGATGAATGCTTACAGTTCTTTGGCGGTTATGGTTATATGCTCGAATACCCGATTACGCAGATGTATGCTGATGCTCGTGTGCAAAGGATTTATGGCGGTTCTAGCGAAATCATGAAAGAGATTATCGCGCGCTCTTTATGAGTTTAGCTTCCGACGCGCAATGATTGAATCCTTATAAAAACCTCATCGTCATGATGAGGTTTTTTAAGCTTTGTAGACGGTTGGAGAAAATAGATTTGAAATAACGACTTTTAGATAAGCAGAATTGATCTGCTTATCTAATGCTTCCCTGCGTGTTTCGACTGTTTTTGTGAACTAATAAAATAACATTGCAATCACTCATGTGCCATTTCATATCATATTGATTGCCTAGTCATGTAAAATAGCGACTTATTACATTCAGAAAAAATTTGAGATTTTCCCCCATGACAAATTCCGAAACGTTTGATAGCGATGCTTTGTTATTTGCAGAACCTGAGCTAAAAGGTCATAAAGCACGTAAGCGTTTTGGACAAAACTTCCTGCATGATCAACGGGTCATTGGGCGAATTGTTCAAGCCGTTGCACCGCGTCTCGGTGATAACCTCGTTGAGATCGGGCCGGGAATGGGGGCGTTGACTGCACCTTTGTTAGCGGCGTCATCGCATTTGACCGTGCTGGAGTTAGACCGTGATTTGGCGGCAACCTTGCCAGCGCGCATGGGCCATCCACAGCATTTAACGATTGTTGAAGGCGATGCGCTGCGTTTTGACTTCGCGCAAATGGAAAAATTGGATAAACCGCTGCGTGTAGTTGGAAATTTGCCGTATAACATTTCAACGCCGTTGCTTTTTCATCTCATTCGCTACGGTGCAGCAGTCAAAGACATGCACTTTATGCTGCAAAAAGAAGTGGTTGACCGCATCGTTGCTGAACCAAAAAACAAAGATTTTGGGCGTTTGTCAGTGATGATTCAGTATTACTGTAAACCGACATTCTTGTTTGAGGTGCCACCGGGTGCGTTTAATCCACCACCAAAAGTCACCAGTGCGGTTTTCCGTTTAGAACCTTATGCGGTTAAACCTGTGCAAGCGCGAAATGAAAAACTACTTGCTGCATTGGTTTCACAAGTGTTTAACCAACGTCGTAAAACTTTGCGCAACACCTTAAAAGGTCAAGTTGATGAAGCGGGCTTTGCCCAGCTTGGTATTAGCCCGATGGCACGTCCTGAAACGTTGAGTATTGCTGACTTTGTGGCGTTGGCGGATTATGTCGACATGAACGTGAAAGATATTCAGGCGATTGTTGATTTATCTGATGATGCTGATGAGAGTGTGGATAATCAATAATGCCAATACGCTACAACTATGTGATCGGTGATTTGCAAGGCTGTTTTACCGCACTACAAACCTTGCTCGAACACATTGAATTTGACGAAAAACAAGATTGTCTGTGGTTTGCAGGCGATTTGGTTGCACGCGGTGAAGATTCGCTTGCGACCTTACGTTTTGTAAAAAAATTATGTGAAAAAGATGTTGCGCGGACGGTGCTAGGTAATCACGACCTGAATCTGCTCGCAGTCTGGCGTGGCTATAACAAAATTCGCAAAAACGACCGAACTACACCGATTTTAGAAGCGCCTGATGCACCTGTGCTTTTGAATTGGTTGCGTAAACAGCCGTTATTGCTGCGTCCGAATGCTGATTATGTATTGACGCACGCAGGTTTGCCGCATTGCTGGACGATAGCGCAAGCCGAAAGTCTAGCGTTTGAAGTCGCGATGACCTTGCGTGGCACATTTATTGAGTTAGATCGTTTTCTTGAAAATATGTATGGTAATGATCCAGATGTTTGGTCTGATGATTTAGAGGGTTCAGTGCGGCTTCGTGTGATTACCAATTACCTGACTCGGATGCGTTTGGTTGATGCGGATGGTCGTTTAGAGTTTGCGTTTAAAGATGGTCTGGATGCGCCGATGCCCGATGGTTTTGCACCGTGGTTTAATTGGCAACCCCAATTTAAGCGGATAGAAAATGTTTTGTTTGGACATTGGGCCGCTCTAGAAGGTGCAGGGCAGATGTTGAATGCGGTTCCACTCGATGGCGGTTGTGTTTGGGGCGGAAGTTTGGTGGCTTATCGATTAGAGGATGGGCAACGATTCTCGACCACAGCAGGCTGCGGATTAGGATAACAAACCTGCTGAACGCGCCATTGGATAAATCGGGTGCGTTCAAACTCAATGCGAATCTTGTCGTGATCACTCCCTAAATCTAAGGCGTATCGATTAAAATAACGTTCATAATAATGACTAATCTCACGATCACTTAATCCCTGCACATGCAGTGAGAGCCAAACTTCGCGATCAATCTCTTGATATAGCTTCGGCCATACATGTTTTAAGTATTGACTGCCTGCACCTTGCCAATTTTTTTCAGGATGCGTATTGGGCACAAGGTCGGTGATGAGCTTGCTCGGAATCCTCTGTCTTAATTCATTAATATCTTGAGTTTTTAGTGCGGATAACACTTGATGCGACACCCAATAGGCTGAGAAATAATAGAGGCAAATTGGAATAAGAAGAACACCAATTAGCAATAAAGTCCAACTCGATCGGTTCATGCTACTAAAGCCGCCAAGTCGTTTCCGAGGTAGGTAATAAGAAGAATCCATGTGTATATTTTTTGACTTATATGCTGGAGTAACGTGGAAATAAAATGCGCACAATCGAAAAATTTAACAATCATGTACGGTGATTTATTAAATTTTAGCGCGTGATCGTTGAGTCCTATTGAAACATATTTTACTCAAAGAATTCGTAGCGATTTTTACCATTTGCTTTGGCGCGATAGAGCGCCTCATCTGCTTGACCGAGTTGAACGTCGACCGACATTTCTGGTTGTGGTATTACGACTGAGACGCCTACGCTGACGGTGACGATTTTCAGGCTGCTATCTGGATGTGGAATTGCTGCGGCATTGACCCTTGCGATCAGTCGCTCGACTTGCTGCTTGGCTAAATCTACAGTCATATCTGGAAAGAGTAAGACAAATTCTTCGCCGCCGTAGCGTGCTGCGAGTTCGCCACCTCGTTTGGCTTCTTCACTAACGAGCTTTGCAACTTGATGTAAGCATTGATCTCCAGCCAAGTGTCCAAGGGTATCGTTATAGCGTTTGAAAAAATCAATATCAATCATGATGATCGCCAGGTAGGATTTTTGGCGGAGCATTCGATTCCATTCGATGACCATCATTTCGTTGAGATATCGACGATTGGCCAGTCCCGTTAAAGCATCTTCGCGAGAGAGTCGTTTACTCTTTTCGAGAGATAAATTTAATAAATAGGACTGTAGGAAGTTAATGCGCTCTTGTCGTTTCAATCCATACGCGAGGAACATGGCTAAAAAACTAGCGGTTGCAAAGGTCTGTGGCATGATGAGCCAGTCCATTTTTGCGCCAGTTATATACGTCAGTAAAACACCACATGCTCCGCCCATTAAGTTTGCAAGTGACGAAAGTTGCAGACGTAATCCGACAAAACAATAGGTGAAGAATAGTATGTAGGTCAGACTGATATACGATAATGTCGTGGCAGCTCCCATTGGGATAGCGTTATTGGCATAGACGCCAATGGTAATCATCACCGAGGCGCTGATTGTGACATATCGATAAAACCAGCGATCAAACATTCTAAAGTATGAAAGAATGCGTACGCCAAGCATAATAAGTCCGCCGGCTGCATAGACTGAAACGCATTGTGTATAACTGCTGGCTGGAATGAGCTTGACGACGCTGATACAAATGACTGCAAACACAGCAAAGGCGAATATCCCATTAAATCGATAGGTCTTGATCGATCTGACGCGTGATTGTTTTCGATATTCTTTTTCAATGTGCTCAGGGAAGAGTAAAAACCATATCCCAGTATCTAATGTGGTTTTAATTTCTGTTTCGGAGAATTGTGGTTCTACGAGGGGGTCAAACTCGGCATCTGCGTCGAGTTGAAAGACTCCATTATTCATGGCGGTTGGACGCTCTTTCTTCATATTTACGCGCATCATCCCTGTATTTTTGCCAAATCTAAATCATCCTAATTTACAAGCTTAGTTTGTGAGAACTAATACACTTTAATAGTAGCATTTATCCGGCGCATTTCATTTAATTTGATGATTCGTTAGACGTAAGGTGGTTTATTGCGCCTCTATGGACAATTGTTTTGGCCGTGGTTACTCCTTTATTCGGTTTCTCGTTGCCAGACCTGACTTCTCCCAAACATCGAAAAGCCGATATAGCCACGGACATTAAGTGTTTGACCATTGGCGCCGAGGGTCAGCTTGGCGCGGTAAATTTTTCCACTCAACGGATCTAAAATTTTACCTTGATCATAGACTCCACTTGCTGATGGCGTCGTCACTAAGCCCCAGATGATATTTAATCCTTCAATGGGTTTGTCGGTAAATGGCGCTGGACAATTCACGCAAATCTTTTTCGGTATGTAACCTTCGTGGGTCAGCACTTTTTCAATCGTGCCGCTATAGGTGCCATTGGCCGTTTTTTCAATTCTGATAATAGACTTGGCGAAGCCAGTTTTGTCGTCAATACTACGCCAAGTTCCGGTCACGTCTGCTGCCAATGCCATGCTAGACATGAAGCACGTCAGTGCTAAAACCTGAGTCGCAAATAAAGATTGTTTTACGAATATTTTCATAACATCTCACCTCATGCTTGTCTCTATTTTTATAGCATAAACGCGATTTTTTAGTATAAACCTGTGTCGTATTGATGTGAGACTTTTGAAATCATTTAGGAGAAGAGGGGAATGACCCAAAGTGCGGTTATGACAGCATTGACTGCCATACCGAAGGCAGCATATTCGCCAGCGATTGGACTTCTTTGCCATGCTTGCGCTGTGCCAATGGCATGAGCGGCAAGTCCGAGCGCAAATCCTGCCGCGCGCTCATCATCAATATTGCGCAAAATCAATGGTGAGAGTATTGCACCGATGAGACCTGAAAATATAACAATAAAGCTCACGAGCGTCAGCGGTGCGTGGGTCATTGCGGCAACATTGAGTGCAATTGGGGTCGTGACTGCGCGCGTTGCGAACGCTAAGATTTCAGGTTTTGCGAGATTCAGCCCATAGGCGAGTGACATGGCCAGCACACTGCCAAAGACTGAGGCAAAAGCAAATAAGCCGATGAGGCGTTTGATCGGCAATTGGTCAAATTTAATGGTTGCTAATGGGATCGCCAGAGCAACCGTTGCATAACCCAGAATGTGGTTAAATAAAGGCTCGACCGTCTGAGCGTATGCGGTGTAATGCCAATCGCACAGTGCAAGCAATACAACAACGACAATAATGGCAGCGATCACCATCGGAAAACGTGGAAAACGGATGTTCAATAATCTTGCGGTGACATAGCCAATTAAAGTTAAGATAAATCCAGCCGCAATCGTGATACTCGCGGAGTAGTCATGAGCAATGTGTTGTGTGAATAGATCAATCATAACCACTTCTTCACGATGTAGGCGTAAATGCGCATGGGAATGAGTGTACTAATAACCATAATAAACAGAATCTTGACCGCGTCATTTCCTAATCCAACCAGTAGTGTGCCGATGCCAGCACAAATCGGCAGAAATGCAAAAATACCTTCTTTGAGTATTTTTGCGTTTGCAGTGACGATTCGAGTAGGGATGTCACCCTTCGATATGCGATAGGCAATTGCAAAGCCAAATAATAAAAATAAGCCTAAGAAGTTGCCTAAGTTTGTATAACCAATTTGTGTCATCAGCCAAACAGAGACTTCACGGATAAAGATAATAATCACCGTCACGACAATCAGTATTTTCCAATCAAAAGCCACTGGAGCGGAATCGGTTTGAGGTTGATTCTCGAGAGTGATTTCGTTGTCGATGGCACTGTTGATTGTGCCGTTTTGATCTGAATGGATAGTCGTCATGGCTGTTTATTAAGAATAATGAATAGGTGATGTCAATTCTTCGAGATCAGCATCTTCAATATCGAGGTCTTCAAACGTTTCCTCTTGATTGGCTAAGGCTTGCGCACGCTCAATTTTTGCCAATTCAAAATGTTCCAACGTTCTGCGAAATAAGATCGCTTCAGCTTCAGGCAAAACATCATCAGGATTCACCTGCGCTTCTGCCAGAATTCGCGCCAGTAAAGGAATGGCAAGCATGACCGCTAATTCAGACGCGCCATTATCAAGGGTGTTTTCAGTTTGAATGACGCCTAATCGGTAGAACTGACTACGCAAACGTCCCGCGCTAAGCGGTAAGGTCAGGTGAAAAGTCGAGACTTTGCCAACAGAAAGACGTTGTTGTACCGCTTGTTTGAGCAAGTCCATGCCCGCACCGCTATAGGCGGACACATAGACACGGTCAGGCACATCGGGTGAGCCTTCATGGAGTGAAGGTGCATCACCGCTAATATCAATTTTATTGTAGACCCTGAGAATAGGCACTTCAGCACCAATTTCTTTAAGCACAGCTTCTACGGCATCAATTTGTTCGTCGCGATCTTCACTGCTCTGATCAATCACATGAAGCAGTAAATCAGCTTCTAAGGTTTCTTCTAAGGTTGCGCGGAACGACTCAACCAATCCATGCGGCAAATGGCGCACAAAACCTACGGTATCTGCAAGAACCAAAGGCCCTAGACCTTGCCATTCTAAGCGACGTAGTGTTGGATCGAGTGTTGCGAATAGTTGATTGGCAACGTAAACATCGCTTTCAGCAAGTCGATTAAACATCGTCGATTTGCCAGCATTGGTATAACCGACTAAGGAAACGGTTGGGATATCAGCTTTTTGGCGAGCCGCGCGACCTTGTTTGCGAGTCTGGCGAACTTTGTTGAGACGATCTTTTAATTGCCCAACACGAATTTGCAATAAACGACGGTCGGTTTCAAGCTGCGTTTCACCAGGACCTCGTAGACCAATACCACCACCTTGGCGCTCAAGGTGAGTCCAACCGCGCACGAGGCGAGAAGCCAAATGGTCAAGCTGAGCGAGTTCGACTTGCAGTTTGCCTTCAAATGTTCGCGCACGTTGGGCGAAAATATCCAGAATCAAACCTGTCCGATCTACAACGCGACATTCAAATATTTTTTCTAAATTGCGCTCTTGCGCAGGCGTCAAGGTGTGATCAAAGATCACCAGATCAATCGCATTCTGAACGACGGATTGATGTATTTCCTCAGCCTTGCCTTTACCAACAAAAAGCCGAGCATCAGGTCTTTTGCGAGAGCCAGTAATCAGATCAATAATTTCAGCGCCTGCCGATTGGGAAAGCAATCGAAATTCTTCAAGATCTTGATGGTCGATTTGATTAATATTCAGGTGAACCAATAGTGCGCGTTCGCCACCACTCGGTCGGTCAAACAGTTCCATACATATCCATACTGAAAATGAGGTGAGTTGTCTATCAAATCTTACGGCAAGTCGCTACGCATTATTGTTGAAAATAAGCGTGTTTGCCTATATGGCGCAGTATACCATGTATACGCAAATGGGTTGTTGAACGCTGTAGCTCGTTTTGTTTGGCGTTGTGTATGAGTGTGTAGAATTTGAATATTATCCTTATTAATCAGTGAATATTTAATCGTTGTCATATTTAGGGATTATTCTGATGTGAATTATCGATTAAGCTAAGGATTCACAGGTTTGATCCTGATCTGGTTAATATCAGGTCAATGTTTTTTTGAAATCATTTTTAAGGTTTTTTTTGAGAGCATTTATGTCTGAAGTACAACCTTCTTTTGCTGCAACTTTACCGACTCAAACCCGTCGTCAAATCCGTAGAATCTTACGTTCAAGTGGTCTGCTGGTCGCTGTTGGTCAGGGCTTTTATGCAGCAGGAGTGAGTGGCGCACTGACTAAGCCTAATCAGCCCCATCATCCACGTGTGGTGAGCGATGTCTGTAAACGACTTTGCCGTGCTTTAGCAGTTGAGGTTAAAATTCATGGTGAGATGCCCACTGAGCATGCATTATGGGTAAGCAATCATGTGTCATGGGTTGATATTCCCGTGATTGGTTCTGTTGCACCAGTATTTTTTTTATCAAAAGCCGATGTAGCGAGCTGGCCCGTGATTGGACGTTGAGCAAAAGCAGGTGGGGCATTATTTATAAAACGTGGATCAGGCGATTCAGCAGCGGTCGCTGTTCAGATTGCAGGTTTCTTACGCCAAAAATTACCCGTTTTATTTTTTCCTGAAGGCACCACGACAGATGGTCGTGAGATTCGTCGGTTACATAGCAAACTGCTGTCTGCAGCTGTAGAAACAGGAACACCTGTGCAGCCCTTGATCTTGTGTTACCAAGGGCCTGATGGTCGGTTGGATTCGGTGATGCCGTATATCGGCGAAATGAGTTTTGGGACGCATTTGAAAGATGTATTAGGCCGTAGTCGAGTACGTGCACATGTGCTGCCGCTTCCTGCAATTTCTGTCGAAGGGCATACCGTACATACATTAACAGATGAGCTCTTACGTCACATGCGTGAAGGATTGGCCGAACTTCAAGCGCAAGTATTACTGAAATAATCCGTTCATCAAGACTAAAAATGAGGTTACAATCATTAACTACCTCATTTTTAGTGTTGATTTTTTTGAGTAAATTAAACACCTTTAAGGTTCAGGTGTAAACCAGCCGCCCGTGGCTTGAATGGGTGACATTTGATTCGGTCGTTCAACCCATATTGCCAGTCCATAGCGTTTGGCATTGATCGTAGACGTGGGGATTTTTAATTGCCAATGATTGTCGATCGATTGACTGGTTGTTTGCGCCAGCGAGACGAAATCTTCTTCCAAAACACGTTGTCGATTCTCACCACGACTAATACTGGTTTTAAGCCCAAAACCTAATAATACGGCGTGCAATACAAGGGGTTCATTCTTCCCACTATATTCAGCGATCAACTGTTCGTTTTTAGCGGTGACTTGCAGAATGCCTGAACTACCGCTTAGGGTCGGTAATGATTTTTGATCAAACCAGCCGCGCCACTCTTGTCCATTGACCACAAAACCTGGGGTATAAACTCCACCAACGTGTCCAGCTTGTCGGTAGGCGCGTTGACGTTGGGTGTATGCAAGGTTTGCGTAAGGATCTTTCCACCCCAAGTCATCCCAATAATCAACATGCATTGCAATGGGGATAATCTGCGACCATAGCCGAGGTGAATTGGTGAATTGTTGCAACCAATGTTCTGCGGGAGGGCAACTGCTACAGCCTTGCGAGGTATAGAGTTCTAACAGTTGCGTTTGTTAGCTGCTGCTTTGGAAGTGTAAATCTGCCTGAGCTGCATTCGCTTGCTGTAATACACCCCAAAGAACCAATCCTGAAAATTTCGCAACACTGCTATTCATGATGCTGCTCATCCCATAAAACCCATTGTGGTGTTCTATAGACGCGGCACATCGCAGAATATTTCAGGGTGATTCAATTCTCATTGAGTGTTTTTTGTAATCTATTCAGTGGAAGCTTCTAACCTAAACGAAGACCACTAAACGGAGTCTAGATGAAGTCATTATATCGTTAATGGTTGTTTAAGTTTGAGCAAAACCACGATAGCCCAACGCTTCCGTCAAATGTGGCGACAGCACATTCTCACTATCCGCTAAATCCGCAATTGTTCGCGCCACACGCAACACGCGATGATAGGCGCGCGCTGACAAGGCTAACCGTGCTTGTGCCAATTGCATGAGCTTTTGTTCTGCTGTGCCCAATAATACAAACTGATCAAGCTGGGTTGGCGTTAATGATTGATTTGTCGTTTTTTGACGGGTCATTTGGCGTTCGCGTGCAGCAAAGACACGTACACGGACGACTTCTGAGGCTTCACCTGATTGCGCTT